>JAASTM010000310.1 GCA_021767325.1 Spirochaetales bacterium | reverse complement strand
TTATGTGTGGGGCGATACGGAGTGGGAACCGGAGAAACTGGATGAATTCCTGCAGGATTCCCAGCTAAAAATCTACTTCGTACCCTTTCTAAAGGAATTGAGCGATGTGCTCGGCGACTACATGGCCGACCCGGATCGTAAGTTGCCGGTCTCCTACGCCGTTCTTGAACGCTGGAACCGAAAGATAAAAGATGCCCTGATCAGCTTCGAACACTACAATCAGGCTCCTGACCTGCTGCTGGAGGGCTTGCTGTACTCGATGAAGGAGATGGTATGAGGAAGTTTATCCAGAGAGCACTCAACAAGCTGTCGAAGTTGGATGAAGAACAGATTCGAGCACTGCTCTTCGATCTGGCCTCTGAAAACGAAATGCTGGAGATGGTGCTCAACACCATGACCGACGGAGTGCTGGTAACCGATCTCGACCATAAAATAAGTTTCACGAATCAGACTATCCGGACTCTTCTGCCGATGCTGCGCAGCGATCCCGAGGAGCACCTCTTGTGGGAAGCGGTAGCCGATGATGAGATTGCAGCATTTCTGCGAGAGAGTGTACAGACCGGCGGACGCATAGAGGAAGAGGAGTTCACCCTGGAGGGCAGCGGCTCGGGACGGACACTGATGTTTTCGGTGGTACCGATCGAAAAAGAGGAGGAGCGGCGCGGCAGCCTGATTCTGGTTTCGGACATAACCGAGCGGCGCAAGCGTGAAGCGCGGCTGCGCCGGGCCGAAAGTCTGGCTTCCTTGACCACGCTGGCCGCCGGGGTTGCTCATGAGATCAAGAACCCTCTCGGTTCGATCGGGATCCACATCCAGCTGATCCAGAAGGCCCTGAAGCAGAACCAGTGTCTGGACGAGGAGACCGCCGGCCACTATCTGGAGATCATTACCGAGGAGATCGAACGACTGAACGGCATTGTGGTGGATTTTCTGTTTGCGGTCCGCCCCATGGACACCAGCATGAAACGCACCACTATTAATGGAGTGGTGGAAGAGCTGATCGAGTTTATCAAGTACGAACTCGAAGAGAGTAGTGTCAAACTTGAAACCAAACTCGACCGTAATCTTCCCAAAATCGATCTAGATGAAAAGTACATGAAACAGGCTCTGATAAATATCATCAAAAACGGGGTGGCCGCTATGAACGAGGGCGGCAGCCTGACCATAGTCACCCGCGAGGACCACGGGTATGTGCATGTCGATATCAGTGATAACGGAATCGGAATGTCGGAGGAACAGCTGTCGAAGATTTTCGAACCGTATTATACTACCAAGGAGTTCGGCTCCGGATTGGGATTAACAGTAGTGTACAAGGTGGTGCGCGAACACAACGGCGAGGTGACCGTACACTCCCGTGAAGAGCAGGGTACGACCTTCACCATAAGTCTGCCGATACCCGACAGTGAAAAAAGATTGCTTGATTGGAAAGGGGAAGAGGAATGAAGTTCTCTATTCTCATCGTAGATGATGAAAAGAACATCCGTGAGGGGTTGGGAAGATCCCTGGAAATGGACGGATACGAAGTTCTGTTGGCGGAGGACGGAAAACAGGGCTGGAACCTGGTCAACGAGGAGCATGTAGATCTGGTAATTGCCGATCTGAAGATGCCGGAGATGTCCGGCGAGGAGCTGCTCAAGCGCATCAGTTCGGCGTATCCGACAATCCCCGTAATCATCCTTACCGGGCACGGCACCATCGAGTCTGCAGTAGAAGCCATGCGCAACGGCGCCTTCGACTTCGTTACCAAACCGGTCAATCTCGACCGCCTCTCTCTGCTGGCCAAACGGGCCCTGTCCAACCGCGAACTGGTCCTGCAGCACCGCACTCTGAAAGAGGAGGTCGAGCGCCTCAAGAGCCGCCGGAAAACTGGAGAGATCATCGGCAAGAGCAGCCAGATGCAGAAGATCATGCAGATGATCGAGCAGGTTGCCGCCACCCGGGCCAGCGTGCTCATAACCGGTGAAAGCGGTGTTGGCAAGGAACTGGTTGCCGATGCTATACATATACTCTCCAACCGCAAGGAGAATCCCTACATCAAGGTGCACTGCGCCGCCCTGGCCGAGAGTCTGCTGGAGAGCGAACTCTTCGGACACGAGAAGGGCGCCTTTACCGGAGCCGTTTCAATGAAGCGGGGGCGCTTCGAACTGGCCCACACCGGAACCATCTTCCTCGATGAAATCGGAGAGATAAACCAGCAGGTCCAGATAAAAATACTGCGGGTACTGCAGGACAAAAAGTTCGAGCGGGTCGGAGGCGAAAAGACACAGGAGGTGGATGTACGGGTTGTTTCAGCCACCAACCGCGATCTCAAGAGCGAAATCGAGGAGGGCCGCTTCCGTGAGGATCTCTTCTACCGCTTGAACGTGGTCAACATCCATGTCCCGCCCCTGCGGGAGCGAAAAGAGGATATTCCCCTGCTCATCTCCGCATTTCTGCAGGAGTTCAGTGAGGAGAATCAGAAGAATATCGAAGGGGTAGACCCGCGGGCCCGTCTGGCCCTGTACAACTACCACTGGCCGGGAAACATCCGCGAACTGCGTAACTGTATCGAGAGCTCGGTCGTTATGACCAAGGGCAACATTATTACCTACGATGATCTGCCGCCGACGGTAACCTCCGGCTCGGATGCCGACTACGTAAAAATCGAGGTCGGCAGCACCCTCGAGGACGCGGAACGGGAGATGATCCGGGCCACCCTTCACCGGGAGAACGGCAACAAATCCCGTACCGCCGACGTCCTGGGTATCGGCCGTAAAACCCTGCACCGGAAGATCCAGGAGTACAAACTGGAGGAGTAGTCTAATCCGCCGCGGCCTCTGGCCCGATTATTTTAGGCGCCGCGCTTGGCCGCTTCCCAGGCCTTAATGCGCTGATAGGCGGTGTTGAATTGCTGGGATTTGTGGGTGGCTTCGCGTTGTGCAGCACTATCTCCAGCGTGCAGGTCGGGATGGTGGGTGCGCATCAGCCGGCGATAGGCACTGCGCACCTCCTGGAAGGATGCTCCGAACTCCACCCCAAAAAGCTCATAATCCTTGCGCAGCTCTTCGGGGGGGAGTCGCTGCTCCCGCGTACCGAATCCGGTGCCACTGCGGGTGCTGGCGCCGGGTCGCGAATAGCCGGAGGATGTGCCGCTGCGCAGAAACTCATCCAGCTCCTGCCAGGCTTGGCGGTAATCGGCATCCTCGTCATGCTCTTCGAACCACTCATCAGACGGGGCACCGAACTGCAGGTAGGAGCGAACCAGGCGTTGGAAGCGTTCAAATAGAGGGTCCATACTCATCTCCGTCCAGAAATTGCTGATCCTGTTCATCCTCGGATGAATAAGATCCGCTGAATGCGTAATGCGGGGTTCCGGCAACATACACGCTGTTGCTGCGCTCGTTCCATTCGAAAAAAAACCTCCCGCCGGTAGAGAGACGGATAACCAGGTCGCGGTCGCAAAAACCGTTGGCCGCTGCCGCCACTCCGGCCGCTGCCGCGGCTTCGACGATATCCGGGAGTACCTCGGCACTGTTTTGAACCGACAACAGAATCTCATCGCTGCTGTTGACCTGGTACAGCACCAGGGTATGTTCACGGCCGGCGATTGGCACGCGGGCCGGGATCCGCTCGCGTTCATTGGCGGAAAAGTCGCTGGAGTAAATGGCTGCGTAAGGATGCTTGAACAGAACCGGTGTAGATTGTATAGTGCGTCCCTGTGACTGGAGGCTCACCTGAAAATCGATAGCCTCCCCGGGAACAATCTGGTTTTCTGTATCCGAGTGCGGGAGACCGACCCGGTAACTGAAGTGTGAGCTGTCTATGCACTGCAGCTTCTCCATCCCGCGGTCGGTGTCGAAGACGAGTTCCCCTCGCTGCACCAGTCCGAAATCGAAGGCGTAGCGGCCGGCGCACATGAGCACCTCGATCGGCGGTGTACGGGCCTGTCCGTCGGCACTGTAGTAAAACAGGGCAGCGCTCTGCTCGCTCGATGGAGTGATAAAAATGACTCCCATTCCGCCGATACCTTCGCGGCGGTTACACAGCCTGCGAATCAACGGAGCGGTGGACTCTTCCGACGGCATCTCGTTGTTGAAGGCATTTATGAGGATGTAGTCATGGGTGGCGATAAATAATTTATAGAATCCGAATTCCATGCTGCATATCATACAAAAAAAATTGATAAGAGGCTATAATCACGGCATGAAAAGTGACGAGCGTTTTAC
>JAASTM010000309.1 GCA_021767325.1 Spirochaetales bacterium | reverse complement strand
GCAATACCGATTTCGGGCCGGTACTTCTGCAGCATAAAGCTGATGCTTTCAACCACCGGCTGCTCGTCATCTACAATAAGTACCTTATACATACGTCACTTCGTCCTCCGGCAGTTCTATTCTTATCTCGGAACCTTCGCCTTTCCGGCTCTCGATCTTTACTACATCTTCCCGGTTAAAGAAAAGACGCAGCCGCAGTACCACGTTTCGCATCCCAACCCCGGTGCGTGAGGAAAAGTCCTCATCGGAAAATGATACCGGTTTAAGGGCCGGCATAATTTCTTTGCGGCTCATACCCGTTCCGTTATCCGAAACCCTGAAAACCACCTTCCCGTCCGCACGGTATCCGTCAACACGTACCCGGCCGCCGCCTTCCTTCTGTTCGAACCCGTGAATGATTGAGTTTTCGACCAGCGGTTGAAATATGAGCGGCGGGAACTCCATCTGCCGCAGCTCTTTCGGTATGCGGATATCAATGCCGTACGTCTCACCGAAGCGCACATTCAGCAGATTTGCATAGTAGCGTAATCCTTTCAGTTCATCATTTATGGTATTTTTTCGCCATAGCCGGCGCACGTTGTGCCGAAATAGCGAGGCCAGATTGCCCATGAAATCGGCTGTACGGTCGGCCTCCTCGAGGATGGCCAGCTGTACGCCGGTATTCAGCGAATTGAAAAGGAAATGGGGATTCATTTGCGACCGCAGCGAGGCCATCTCGGCATTTTTCAGCAAGTGCTGCATCTCGAGGTTCTTCACTTTCTGGTCGGCAAGATTCTTTTCGATGTGTGCTTTTTCCTTCATTTCAGCCACGTATCGTCGGATACTGTTTTTCATTTCGTTGAAAGCCTGTGCAGTCACTCCGATCTCGTCGTGTGTCTGCACCTGTATGTCGTCCACATCAAAGTTACCGCGGCTGATCTCTTCAGCCAGATGCGCTAGCCGCACCACCGGCCGGGTGAGGCTGTCGGTAAACAGCACGATCAGAAGTACCGTGAGGACAACTGCGGTTACCACCAGAAAGAAGTTGAACAGCTGCACCTGCTGATAGCTTTCCGACAAAAAACGGTAGGCATCGGTCCGGCGATTTAGATTCTCTATCAGTACCTTGTCTATAAAAGAGTTAATATACGACGAGGTCAGTTCAGCTGCCTTATAGGCCTCGGTATAGCCGACAATATCCCGCACCCCCTTCGCTTCGATGACTCCTTCAATCTGAATACTGTACTTATTGATCAGGTAGCTGATGTCTTTGACCATCAGCTGTTCCTGGCTCTGATATGGGGTCTGCCGACCGGCCACCAAGGCATTTAAATTTTCGATGCTCGTATATACCGCGATACGCTCGTCCTCGCGCTGCAGCATGAGGTAGTCATCGAGCGCCTGCTTCGTTTCGAACATCTGACTGCGAATGTTTCGCATCAGTAGCTCGGTCTGCGTCAGTTGCTCAACTCGCCGGCTGAAGCGCAGCGAGGCGAACAGACTGTACACACTGGTTAGTGCGGTAATCAGCATAATCAGAATGAAGAAGGACAGAAGTCGATTCCTGATGGTGCGGGTCGGTTTCACGGTGAGTCCCCCGTTCGTACCCGGATGGGGGTGTAAATAAAAGCAGGTACATACTGGTTGGTGTTCAAGCCCACCAAGGCTTCCATCCCCCGTTTTCCGATAGCTTTCGGATCACGAATGAGGGTTCCATATATATAACCATTCTGAAGACCACGTTCGATCTCCTGGTTGTATCCGTAGCCGATTATTTTTACATCTCCGGCCTTGCGGAATTCCGATACCACATTGGCCGCGGTTATTGTATCGACGACACTGGTACAAAATATCACATTCACTTCGGGATATAAGTAGAGTATCTGACGGGTCTTCTCTTCCGCACTTAGAACACCAATTTGGGTTCGTCGTTCGGTTACAATTTGATCATTTTCGCCACTGGATAGACTGGTGAGTATCCCGTACTGAATAATGCTCCACTGGGAAGCGCGATCGGAAAAGAACTCGTTTTTCAGGAGAGCGGCTTTTACGCCGTTCGGCTGGGCCTCCTGCATCAGCTGTCCGATTTCCTGCCCCTGTTTGAAACTGTTGGATCCGATAAAACCGGACCGGCGGCTCATAGGTGCATCCGACTCCAGGGTAATGATCGGAATTCCCGAGAGGATGGTCCGGTTGATCATCGGCGTGAGCTCCTCTTCATTGGTTACATAGAGGGCAATACCGTCGACCTGAGACAAGCGGGCTATTTCGAGCAGTTCGGCCGTACCGCTGCGCAGCTCGAGGGTATTCCGCGGCACCTGCAGTTCCACCCCAATATTCATCTCTTCGGCAGCAGTCTGGATACCTTCCCACATCTGCTGAAAGAACTCATCCTCCACCGTAGGGAGAATGACCATAAAGTGAAAGCGGGCCGGCTTCGACTGGGCCAGATACAGACTACCCTGACGGGCATCCTGCAGGATTAGCCGCACCGATTGAAAAGCGCTAAAGAGAAACACAACCGTCAGCAGAGCAACAACACTCTTCACAAATATTTTGCGCAACACGACTGTATTATACACACAAGAACTGTGGACTTGAAAGGACCCGGGCGGTAAATTATGCTGAATGCATGGGTGAATACACAATAGCGCCGGTATACGACCTACTCCTCTATCCCTTTGTACACAAACTACGGCAGAGGCTTCTAGATATTTGTGTAGAGAAGGACTACGATTCGATACTGGATGTATGCTGCGGAACCGGCCGCCAACTAAAAATGCTGCGACGGCGAGGGTTCAATGTACGCGGGGTGGATTTGTCGGAGGAGATGTTACGGGTTTCTCAGAAAGGCCCGTACGCCCCCGACTGCCTCAAAGAAGATGCTGCCCAAATGAGTTTTGAGGCCAACAGCTTTCATGCGGCCATGACCACCTTTGCCTTGCATGAAAAACCGGCCGATACGGCCCGGGCGATTCTAAAAGAGATGCTGCGGGTAGTCAGGCCGGGGGGGCACCTGATATTGAGCGATTTCCACTTTACCGAGCAGAGCAGCAGGTTTTCGAAGGCCGTCATCAAGGCTATCGAGTGGAATGCCGGCGGAGAGCACTACCACAATTTTAAGGAATTCATCCGAATCGGGGGTTTGACGAGTCTGGTAGAGGGCCTGGCGGTTGATTTGCAGCAGATTATACCTGCCGGTATGAACAGCATCGCCATCTTCGTATATAAAGTCCCTAAATAATTTCAAATACACTCAATACTTGACGGCGAAAAGACGATCATGATACTATAAGCGCGCCTTTGAAAAGGGGGACTTTATGTCCAGCTCAACTTCGAGTGAGACACAGAGCAAAAAACAGAAAATAAAAAAGATCTACTGTGCGAACTGCAGTCATTGCAAGCTGGTCCGTTCACCGCAGGGTGACGGAAATCACTACACACTGAGGGTTCGATGCGACGCTGGAAAGTGGACCAAGAAACTTGGTGGTGAAAAGTACTATAAGTACTTTACCGTCGCTCGCCGTAGTATCGACGAGTGCGACACGTACGAGCCGATGGGAGATGAAAGAGAGTTCATACGCGAGCTCAAAAAGACTCTCCCTATAAAGGACGAAGTCTACTCCGAGCTCGAATCCTAATTTTTATATGTGAGCCGAATACATATGCGAATATCTACATTGACCCGATTCCTTCCCTTACTTATTCTCTTGCTGACTTTTACCGCAGGCTGTGCATCACAGCCCAAAGAGATACCCGAAGATCTCGAGCCCATCGAGTACTTCCAGAGGGCACAAAAAATCGCTACCCAGGATGAGAATTACAAACTAGCCAAACGCTATTACCGGACCTTCATCGAGCGCTATCCTGACGATTTACAGCGAATTGTCGAAGCGAAGTACGAAATCGCCTTTTTATCCTACAAGCAGGGGAACGACGAGCTGGCCCGTCAGCAGTTCGAGGAACTCCTCTCCTACTATGAGGACGAAGGCTCACAGGTACTGCCCCGCTGGCCGCAGGTACTGGCTACAAAGGTGCTGGAAAAAATGGAAACGGAAGCAAATAACGCCGCTACCGCAGCGCCGACTGCTGCCCCAACCGAAGCTATTGACTAATGGGGCAGGATGATGGTGTGAATCTCCACGCCTCTGGCCCGGGCCTCATCGTAGACCATCTGTTTGGTAATTTTGCCCCGGGGCCGCGGATGCGGCGGAGCATCGCCGACCAGTACGATTAACTTT
>JAASTM010000308.1 GCA_021767325.1 Spirochaetales bacterium | reverse complement strand
GGCCTGTTCGGTGGCACCCTGGCTGAGATTCTGGCTTGCCTGTGAAACCTGGTCGGCCCCACTGGTTACCTGCTCAACCGCGTTGTTTACCTGTCCTAACAGATCGTTCAGAGCACCCTTCATTGTGAGGAGAGACTCGCCCAGTGAATCCTTTGCGCTGACCTTCTGCACCTCTGCCGAGAAATCGCCTTCGGCGAACTTATGAATGACCCCGGCTTTGTTTTGCAACGTCGATTGCATCCCCCGCATCGCATTGGCCAGCTGTCCGATTTCATCGCCCTGGTCAACATCCAGTTCAGCTTCCAGATCGCCTAGAGAAATCTCCTGCGAGAAGGAAACTCCTTTAAGAAGCGGTTTGATGATCCCGCGGGCGATTATTACAGCTAAGAGTATGCCCAGAACCACCGCCAGGACCGAGATAATCATTACCGCCCGGCTGGTGTTCTCAGCCGCTGCGAGCATGGCCTCGTCTGTCATGACGTTCTGAGCAGTGGTGGCAACTATTTCTCCCAGCAAGCCCTGAACCTCATCCAGTGCCGCCACGGTCTGGGTGGCATAGATGTCACCAGCCTGGTCTAAGCGGTCGAGTTTGGCATCATGCCATTTTATGACCGAATCGATGGCATCCAGGGTTTCGTAGGCCAGAGGCTTGGTGTTTTCCATGTAATAATTGCGCATAGCCGCTTTTCGCCCTTGGGCGAGATTCTCCGCGATAAGCCCGGCCGATTCATGCAGTCGCTGGTGAGGATCGTAGATTCCCGCAATTGCCGTATCGAAGGCAGCATCGTTTTCACGCTTCTGCTCCACTTCATCAGAGTATAGGAATTGGCCCAGGTTGCACTGGGTATGATCGAGCTCTACATTCTGAAACTGATTCATATCCGGATCGACAAACACATCCTTGACCCGGTGGGCCCAGGCAAGGTGATCGACTTTCATTTCACGCAGAAACGAACCCAGCTCCTGATCAACCTGCTCATAGTGCTCATCCACGGAAACGGCCGACTGGTGCAGCCGGTTGTGGGGATCTTCAATTTTAGCCAGCAGTGGTCTCAGTTCGGGTATCATCTGTTCGGCAGCGACTCTGGCATCGCTGTAGTACCACTGCCCGAAAGCACACTTATGCGGGTCGGTTTCAACCGTCAGCTCGGTCACATCGTCGTTATTCAGCAGTTCATTCAACTCGATGGTCCAGTTCAGGTGGTCGACCTCGCGTTGAACAATATTGCCGCGCAGCTGGTTGCCCTCTATCACTTCAGATGCATTTGTCACGATATCGTTGATTCCGAACACCGACCAGGCTCCGACGGCAATCAACAGCACAATCACCACACCGAAACCTACGAAAAACTTCTTTCCAAGTTTGATATTCTTCCAGGCCATAATTTTCTCCCCCTTACATACCTTCCAGCAGTTCGATCAATTGCTCAAACTCATTAGATTTATCAAAAAAATACCGTGCACCCAGTTCGAGACTCCGGCGCCGGTTTTGATCAGACGGAAAATTGGTAAAGACGATCACGAGAGGTGGAGATGTACAGCCAGTGGCAGAGAGATCGTCCAGTACATCGAAACCAGAACCATCCGGCAGCTGGATATCCAGAACAAGCACATCCGGCTCGGCTGAGCGCAGCTGCAGCAGTGTTTCGGCCACGGTCCCGCTCTCAGAAATCTCGAACGAATTCTGAGATCCTTCTAATAACTTGCGAAAATTGGTCCGTAGCAGCTGCGAATCGTCGGCTATCAAGAGCTTCATATCCTATACTATAGTTGATCGAATAATGCAGAGGTATCACAGAAATTGTGATTTTACTCTATCAGACGTTTTTCGAGGGCATAATGGACCACTTGAGCATTGCTCGAGAGCTGCATCTTTTCCATCAAATGTCTCCGATGGGTATATACGGTATTGATGCTCATATGCAGCTCTTCGGCTATATCGTTTACACTCTTGCCGTTCGCAATGAGCAGCAGTACCTGAAACTCTCTATCTGAGAGCCCCTGGTGCGGTTCCTCACACTCTTGGCGAGTTACAACAATATTTCTGGCAAAATCAGCACGGATATATTTTTCGCCATTGGCAACCTTGATAACCGCCTGGATTAGCTCATCAGTATCTTTCCCTTTTGTAATGTAGCCGCAGGCTCCGTTTTCAAAGGCCCTTTGCGCATAGCGCTCCTCCGGATGCATACTGAGAATCAACACCCGGCAGCTCGGCCGGCACACTTTCAGGTCCTTTAGTATATCCAATCCGTTCTTATCGGGGAGCGAGAGGTCGAGCAGCAGTACGTCGCAGGGGGTAGTCTCGAGCACCTCGAACAGCTCTTCCGCAGTACGCGCCTCGCCGGCCCAGCTCAGGCGGGGTTCATACTCTATGAGCCGGCGGAACCCGTCTCTGATGAGGTCATGGTCATCGGCAATTATCACACGGATCATTTAATCTCTCTGTTAATCATTATCATAAGCCATTTTTAGGCGAAGTCAAATCCTGGCGGCAATCTTGGCAGTATTCTGAGTAAAATACTTTGACTGGCCCATCCGAATAATTGTATGTTGTAGGCAGGAGGATGACATGGATGGTCATGAAATAGAATCCTATTCCTTTGGTAAAATTGTAGTCGACGGACATACTTATACCGACGATCTTATCCTGTATCCTGATTCTATTCAGACATCTTGGTACCGAAAACAGGGTCATGATCTGTCTATAGATGATATTCCCGAGGTGGTTGAAAGGCGCCCCGATGTGCTGGTAGTGGGAACCGGTGCTTCAGAACGTATGCACATATCCGAGGAAACCACCCAGAAACTATTAGAATACGGTATTGAAATCGTTGCGGCCCCCACTGACCGGGCGGTTAAATACTACAACCGACTTAAATCGAAGAAGCATACCATCGGGGCCTTTCATCTTACCTGTTAATCGCCGGACAAACGGGTAAACTGATCCCTGACCCCCTCCATCAGCTCTTTTCTCAGCTGCCGGTCTGATATCCCCGGTTTCCTGGCGGATATATGTTCTACAGAGATCGGTGCTCCTATGTTGAGCTTCACTGTACAGCCACGGGGATGCGTTCTTTGTCCGATGGTGCCGCCTTTGAGCCGGTTGACTGCATCCAGCAGATTCAACAGGAACTCTATGTGCCGGTTCGCATCATCGCTTTCCAGCGCATATTCGGGCTGCAGATAAGCCAGCAGATCAACCACTTCCAGATGGCGGGCACACAAGCCAGCTTCAGCTGCTATATAGTCCTGCAACTCACGGTCCAGCGGAGCTCTCCCATCTACTGCAGCTTGGCTATTATCCTGGCGCACGAAAATCCGGTTCCAGCCAGCCAATCGCACTATATAAATGCGGGGTGTGAAACCTTTCGGAGGGTGATGGATTCCGAGCCGCTGTTCCTGCATCCTCAAGAGTGCATCCACCAGATGTTCCACCCGCCGCCGACTGCACTCGCCTTTGCCACCACTTTCGCGGCTACGGTCCGGCAAATCGACTTGATAATAATCCGAGTAAAATGTCTCGATTTTCGAGAGCAGCTGCGCCCCGATTTTCCGTAATACCGGCTGGATGCGTTCGCTCTGCTGCAGCTCCGCTGAAAAATCTATTCCAATCTCCCGGCTAATCCTATCTACCAGCTCGCTGCGAATCTGCATTCCAACCTCACCGTAGTCATAATATTGGGAGATCGGCAGAATACGTACATCCTGGTTCTGCCCTTTCTTTTCAATATCATGGCGGGCCCACAGTGCCAGCTGGGCAAAGCCGGGCTCGATGTCATGAACCACCTGATTGTGATACGTCACTTGTCCTTCCGGTGCAAGGGCAATCGGGTAGCGCCCCTCGCCTATATAGCGCCGTACCACATCCAGCCCCTGGCGGTCGAGCTTGCGGTGATGTACCGGAATGCCGCCGAGCCGGCTGAACAACCACTCCAGGTGAGCGCCGCCCCACACCGGTACGCCCCGACCGTAGAGAAAGTGGGCATGGGGGCGGTAGGGATAGCGTATACCTTGTTTTTTGGCCTGAGTATGAACGATATTGTTGAAAAGGTAGAACATCACCTGAGCATCGTGTACATGTACGTGCCGGAACACGAGAATGAGTTTGCTCTCATTCCGAAAAAAGCGTTGGTATTCCTGCAGAACAGTATCGAAGTTGTCGGGTGACTGGACCCTCAAATGCAGCCCATACCTCAGATACCCCGGTGCCAGCACTCTG
>JAASTM010000307.1 GCA_021767325.1 Spirochaetales bacterium | reverse complement strand
GGGGGCGGCGGTAGCCAAACACGGCAACCGGGCGGTGAGTTCGCTCAGCGGGAGCGCCGACTTCTATTCGGAACTCGGCCTGAGCATAGATCTGAAACCGGATGAATCGCAGCACCTGATCAACGAGACCGGTTTCGGCTTTTTGTTCGCCCCTATCTACCACAGTGCCATGCGGCATGCGGCGGCGGTACGGCGGGAGCTGGGCTTCAAGACAATCATGAACCTGCTGGGCCCCCTCTCCAACCCGGCCGGGGCGAAATATCAGCTGCTGGGAGTCTACGACCCGGCCTACTGCGTTCCCATGGCCCGGGCGGCGATAAAACTGGGGGTTGAACGGGTGCTGGTGGTCCACGGGAATGACGGGCTGGATGAAATCTCCGTTTCGACCACTACAAAGACTGTGTATGCCGATGCCGAGGGGCGACTCGAGGAGGCAGTGTTCGATCCGCAGGAACACGGATTGCCGCTCTACCCGCCGGAGGAGCTTCAAGGTGGTTCGGCGGAGGACAACGCCGCCGAGGCGCGCCGGATTTTGGCCGGCGAAGGCCGCCCGGCGATCCGCGATTCGGTGCTGCTGAATGCGGGGGCTGCGCTGTACGTATACGGCACGGCCGAAACAATCATTCACGGTTATTCACTGGCCAAGGCCGCACTGGAAGCGGGCCGTGTGGCTGAGAAGCTGCGGCAGATAGCAGCGGCCACGGAAAAACTGCGCCAGCCGGTAGAGGAGACGGTAGGATAATGGAGAATATTCTCACTGAGATAGTAGAACAGCGGAGGGCCCGGCTGGAAGGGATGGGGCCGGAACTCGGAACCACGGTTCCCGCCGCGCGGGAGGTACCAGTGGTGAAGTTCGGACGGTCACCCTTCGTAATTGCCGAAATTAAGCGCAGTTCTCCCTCCCGCGGCAAAATCGATTCGATCTTTGATCCGGTGAAGCAGGCCCGCATGTATCAGAACGCCGGCATCCGGACCGTGAGCATCCTGACCGAGGAGGAGCATTTTTCCGGGTCGCTGGAGGATATAATGGCGGTCAAAAGCGCTCTTCCCGCGCTATCGGTGCTGCGCAAAGACTTTTTGTTGACCCTGGAGGATATCGAGGTTTCTTACCGGGCCGGCGCCGATGCGGTCCTGCTGATTGCACGGATTCTCGAGAAAGAGCAGCTGGAGAGGCTCTATCGCCGGACCATCGAGATGGGCATGACGCCCCTGGTGGAACTCCATTCTTCGGAAGACGTGCGCAAGGCCGAGCAATTGCAGCCGGCCTTTGTCGGGATCAACTCGCGGGATTTGTCTACCTTTCGGGTCGACCCGGCCCATCCCATCAAGCTGAAGGGGCTGATCAGCTGGCCGGCGGCGGTGGTGTACGAATCTGGCATCCGCGGGCAGGAGACCGCCATGCTGCCGGGGCGCAGCGGATTCGCCGGTATCCTCGTCGGCGAGGCGGCGGTCCGTGCGCCGGCGCAGATCCCCGAACTGATCCGGGGCTTCGAAACCGGCCGCGTAAAATACACCGGCTGCCCCGCCGAGGACCGGCCCCGCAGCGGATACTTCTGGAACGACCTGTTCCGACGGCAGCACGGCGGCGGACCGTACGTGAAGATCTGCGGTCTGACCCGGCAGTCGGATGTACGGGCCGCCGATGAGGCCGACGCAGACCTGCTCGGCTTTATTCTGGCGGAGGTATCGCCGCGGGCGACCACCCCGGAGTTCATCCGCAGCCTTGGAGCAACCCGGGCGCTGAAGGTGGCGGTGGTTGTGGGAGTTGACTCGGCGGTAATGCCGGCGGTACGGCAGCTGCTGCAGGCCGGCGCGATCGATGCGGTGCAGTTTCACGGCGATGAAGCGCCGGAGGCCTGCGCCGCGGCCGCCTACCCCTACTACAAGGCGCTGCCCCTGCGGAATGCCGATGATATCGAGAAAATCGGCGACTACCACTGCCCCCGGGTGCTGGTGGATGCCTATCATCAGGGCCAGAGCGGCGGCACCGGTAAGCGGATCGACGGGGCGCTGGTAGCGGGGGCTGCGGATCGGGCACCCTTGTGGCTGGCCGGCGGACTGAACCCCAACAATATTGCTGAAGTAGTGCGGCAGTACCACCCCGAGCTGGTGGACGCCTCCAGCGGACTGGAGACCGCCCCCGGCATAAAAAACCCGGAGCTGATCGCCCGCTTTATCCACAACGTGAAAACCGCCGGGGCGGTAATGGAGCTTACATTATGAGACAGGATTATTTCGGAGAGATGGGGGGCCGCTATGTGGCGGACATGCTGCAGGCCCCGCTGGAAGAGTTAGAGCAGGCCTTTGAAGCGGCCCGTCGCAACCCGCAGTTTTTGAACCAGCTGGAGGAGCTGCAGAGGAGCTACGTCGGGCGGCCGACACCACTGCTGTACGCCGAGAATACCAGCCGCCAGATCGGCGGGGCGCAGATCTATATCAAACTGGAGGGGCTGGCCAACACCGGGGCTCACAAGATCAACAACGCCCTGGGCCAGGCCCTGCTGGCCCGGCGGATGGGCAAGCGGCGGATTGTCGCCGAAACCGGGGCCGGGCAGCATGGGGTGGCCACCGCCGCTGTCTGCGCAAAGTTCGGGCTGGACTGCACGGTGTACATGGGGGCGGTGGACATCCGGCGGCAGCGGCCCAACGTCTACCTGATGGAGCTCTTTGGCGCGAAGGTTGTGGCGGTGGAGAGCGGCAGCCAAACGCTGAAGGATGCGGTGAATGCGGCCCTGCGCGACTGGGCCGCCAGCTTTCCCGACACCCACTATTTGCTGGGCAGCGCCCTAGGGCCGGCCCCCTACCCAGCCATGGTACACTACTTTCAGTCGATCATCGGCGAGGAGACAGCGGCCCAGCTGGACGACCGCGGCCTCGAGCCCGGCCGGGACGTGGCCGCTATGGTGGCCTGTGTAGGCGGCGGGTCGAATGCCATCGGCTTTTTCTCGCCCTTTCTGCAGTCGCCGGCACCCCGGCTGGTGGGCGTAGAAGCCGGGGGGACCGGCCCGGGAACCGGGCAGCACGCCAGCCGGATGAACGGCAAGGCCGAACTGGGCATCATCCAGGGCTACAAGAGCTACTTTCTGATGAACGGGGACGGGCAGCTGGAGAAGACCCATTCTATCTCCGCCGGCCTGGACTACCCGGGTATCGGGCCGCAGCTGGCCCATCTGGGCGACAGCGGGCGTATCAGCTTTACCAGCGCCAGCGATGCGGAGGCGCTGGAGGCACTGCAAACCTTCGCCCGCAATGAGGGGGTGATCTTTGCCCTGGAGAGTGCCCATGCCGGCGCCGAG
The DNA here is from genome assembly GCA_021767325.1 of Spirochaetales bacterium. Next base: position 946 of record JAASTM010000307.1, on the reverse strand, counting down.
GCCCTGAAGCTGGCGGCCGGTCTGCCGCCGGAGAAGGCGGTGGTGGTGAACATGTCCGGCCGCGGCGACAAGGACATCTTTATCTCGGCCAAGGCCCTGCAGCCGGAGGCCTGGACGGAGTTTCTGCGCCGGGAGTCAGCCGCTGAGGAGTACGTGCATGAGTGACGCGGTCTCTATCATGGCCCACTGCGTAGCCTACTTCCCGGACGCCGAACGCTCGCTGGCCGCTGCCCGTGGGCTGGTGGCCGGCGGGGCCGCCTTCCTGGAGGTGCAGCTGCCCTTCAGCGACCCGATGGCCGACGGACCGGCCATTCAGACCGCCTGCCAGACGGCCCTGGACAGCGGCTTTACGGTGGACAGGGGGCTACAGTGGATCGCGGAGCTGGCGGCCGGCACCGGCGAGGTACCGGTCTTCGTGATGAGCTACGGCAACCTGCTGTATCGGCGCGGACTAGGGCGCTTCTGCCGGGAGGCCGCTGCGGCGGGGGTACGCGGGCTGATAGTGCCCGACCTGCTGCCGCCGCAGGACGAGGGGCTGTACGCCGCCTGCCGGGAGGCCGGGCTGGCGGCGGTGCCGGTGATCTCGCCGGGTGTCAGCGATGGCCGACTGGCGGCGATTACCGCCGCGCGGCCACGGTACCTCTACACTACCCTGCGCAGCGGCATTACCGGCAGCCGGACGGAGGTGAGCGAAACGCAGCTGCGGCACCTGCAGCGCTGCCGCGATACCGGGGCGCACGTGCTGGCGGGTTTCGGGATCGAGAGCCGGGAGCAGGTGGAGGCGCTGGCCCCGCAGGCCGATACGCTGGTGGTTGGTTCGCATTTTGTAAAGCAGCTGATTGCCCTGGGAGAGGCGGCGGAACCGGCGGAGTACGGGCGGGCCCTGCAGGCGGAAATAAAAAAGTTGCGTCGACGCAACTTCTAGTTTTTGCTATATAGAATAGTT
>JAASTM010000306.1 GCA_021767325.1 Spirochaetales bacterium | reverse complement strand
TTCAGGGCAAGCCCTGGAACTATATGTTCTTTGTTGCGGTAGATCTTCCGGCCGATCAGTCGGTCCTCACTGAAGCAATCGAGAAAATGGCGGGCTCAGCTGTAGATGTGCGGCTCTTGGGGCATTACTGCGTGCAGGGTGAGTAAGCGGGGGCGCCTTGTGTCCGGTGTCCGGCTATTCACCGGTTTTTACCCCGAGCTTTTTCAGCTGTTCCTCTTCCTCTTTATTGGCTACATACTCGTGTTTTTTCTGATTGGCTTTGACAACGGCATTCTTTAGAGCGGTAATCTCTATCTTGATGCCTTTGATGAAGGTTCGCTGGGCACGGGGAGTTTCACTCTTAAAATAGGTGTCCAGCGCCGGCAGTTTGACCAGGTAGTTCTGTATCTCCTCGATAGTGCTGGAGAGTATCTTGAATAAACGGTCCTCACTCGATTGTTCCAGTTTCTGGTAGGTGGGGCTCATGCGATTGCCCATGGCGGCAATTACCCGCGATTTCTTGAAGGCCTCGTCAGCGAAGGCATCGAAATTGATGCGCATTGTCTTGGGCATGGCTGTTTTCTGGTCGATATACTCGATTTCATAGATCCGATTTTCACCCTTTTTCTGCACCATATTCAGGACCCACCGCCGGAATTTTTCACTGAAGGTGAGCTTCCGGTTTTCGATCACCCCGGCGTTGTACTTCAGTTTTTGAATTGCCTGTTCGAGAGGAGTGCTGCCGGAGGCCAGAATCCGATATGCTTCCAGCAGCAGGGGTTTGAATGATTTCGGTTTATTGTTCTCTTTTTGGGCTTTTTCAACCTCGAGCTTTTTGAGAGTATCCATCTTACGCTGCGCTGAGCCGGGACCGCTTTCCTCGTCGAGCACCTCCTCTATCAACTCCGGATAGTAAGGGGTGTGGGGCATGTACTGGTTGAATTTGGCTTTAATTGCCTTGATGACATCTCCGCGCCGCTCTTCCAGGGCTTGCGGCTTGAACTGCATCGCATTGAGCATCTGCAGTCTAAACTCGTATTTATAGCGTTCGCGCTGGTAATTGGTTATCTTCTTGAGGATTGAGAGGATGAGTTTAGACTTTTTTTCCAGCTGACGGATGCTATCCTGGATGATATTGCTGCTCAGATCCTCTTGGCCGGCGGGAATCCGGTTCACTATTTCGGCCAGCACTTTGGTGTTTAAATTACCGCTCGTTTCGCTGAAAGAGTTCCACTTTATATAGGTAACGATGTCTACCAGCTGTTTGACGTTCGGCAGGGTTATGTAATCGAGATTGAACTGGTAGTAGTTATTCAGAAACTCGAGAATAGAATCGTACACCGAAAGCCGTTGGCTAATGACATCCTTTTTTTCCGACTCCTTCATCGGTCCGGACGGAGGGGTGGTAACCTCGGATATCTTGAGCTCATCTTTATACGGATCTTCTACCAATAGCCCTTTACGGATCAGAATATCGTAAAGGGACTGAAAGGATTGGTGGAAAAAGCGAAACTGCTCCTTCAACTGGCGCAGTTCATTTTTTTCTAATGAGTTTCGATAGTTTTGCAGTGCGGTTTCCAATGACTGGAAAAAATCGCTGTTCTCTTCCATCGCCTCCATATTATCATATAAACTGGCTGTTCTAGCAACACAGGAGTGAAGAAATGGGAGAAATTGTACCCTTTACCCCCGAAAAACTGATCATCGGTATTCTCTGCAGCCGCACGGATTATCTGCCGAAGCTCGAACAGCGGCTGACTGAGCTGTTCGGCCCAATCGACTACAGAAGCGATACGATTCCCTTTACATTCACCTCCTACTATAACCGGGAGATGGGGGATGAAATCGAACGGTATTTTGTGAGTTTCGAGCAGCTCGTCTCTCCGGATCAGCTGGCATCCTGTAAAATCCAAACCAACCGCCTCGAAGAGGAGTTCACCGAGGACGGGCAGCGCAGGGTGAATCTCGATCCCGGCCTGCTTTCACTCGGAAAACTCATTCTCGCCTCAACCAAGGACAACGCCCAGCGCATCCCGCTTTCAGACGGCATATATGGTGAAATTACCCTCATTTTCAGGCGCAAAGAGTATACTCCCCTCCCGTGGACCTACCGCGATTATCAGTCAGACGTCTATCAAAAAATTCTGCTGGTTATTCGTGGCCGCTATAAACAACAGCTGCAATCCGCCGGTTATATCTGATTTTCTGAAGCAGAAGCCCTGGGTCCCCCGTCTTTATAGGTAGAAGAGTAGTAAAGATAGGAGGGCGGCACATGAAGGTAAGCGTTGTGTTTCGGCATGAGATGCTGCTGGTGAAGGCAGCAGTTGTGGCGGCACTTTTCTCCAGCTGCACCTGGGGTTTACTGCAGCCGGGTGTCGAAGTCCAGGTGCGGATTCCGGCGGCCGCATGGGCTGAAGCCGGGGTGGGAGTAAGTCATCAACTGGTGTTTCCGGATGCCCGGGGAGAGCTGAAGGAGCTCTGCCTGGCAGCCGGAGTGAGTTCGGCGGTTATCAGAGTGCAGCGGGGATTCAATGTCCCCATAGCTGCGTATCCGTTTGGACGGCTGAAGCCGGCCGGGGCCTTTGTTACCCAGCACGTGAATAACGGACTCAGAAAGAAGGTGGTGCCGCTGCGCAACCGTTACGGTCCGCCTGCGCACAGCATGCTGGAATTGCGTGCTCAGGCCGATCGCTGTGAAACGGTGCGGACGGAGGCCCTTACCCGGGAGATGGAAGCCGAGGGTGAGGGGGATCCGTGGAAATGTGATCTGGAGCGGATAAAAAGTGCGATTGTACGGGGGCGTTTGAACCGGCTGCAGGTCTGCGAACTGGAAAGTTTTGATGTGAGCCTGGATCTGGCGGCCGGTGACTGGATGGCGGGGAACCGTTTGTGGAAAGGCAGGGTTTCTTCTTCCGGCGCCGGAGAACTGAAAGCAGTTGAGTTCAGCGGTCTCTATGCGGGCCGGCACTGCTTCTATTCTCCGTCCAGCGGGCTCGAGCTCCATCTCTATGTAGATAAAAAAGGAGGCTGCCGCTGGGTTTGCGACAGCCTCTCTGCTTTTTCCAAGTAATGCGGCGGAACGGTCCGCGTTATCTTACCGAACCGCGGCGGCCGCTGGCTCGCAGCGGTCCGTGCCTCTACTTCACTACGATATTGACCAGTTTGTCCTTGACGGTGATCACCTTGATGATCTGTTTTCCGTCGGTCCACTGTTTGATGCGCTCGTTTTCTAGGGCGGTCTGTTTGAGGGTTTCCTCATCGGTGCCGGCCGGCAGGTCGAGCTTGGCGCGGACCTTGCCGTTCACCTGCAGGACCACCGTAACCTCTTCCTCTTTGGTCAGCTCTTCGTCCCATTCGGGCCAGTCTGAATCGGAGACCGAGGGGTGCTTGCCGAGCTTTTCCCACATCTCCTCGCCGAGGTGCGGTGCATACGGAGAGATGAGCTTGACAAAGGGTTCCCACATGGCGCGGTAGATCTGCTTGTCCTGGAATATCTCATTGATGAAGATCATCATCTGGGCGATAGCGGTGTTGAATTCGAGCTGTTCGGTGTCCTGGCTGACCTTCTTGATGGTCTTGTGCAGCAGCTGCATGTATTTTTTTGGCGGTTCGTCGTCGATGATCGGCCGTTCGGAGACGCGCCATACCCGGTCGAGGAAGCGGTGGACTCCCGCCAGCCCCTTGGTCGACCAGGCCTTGGAAACCTGCAGGGGGCCCATGAACATCTCGTACACGCGCATCGAGTCGGCGCCGAAATCGCGGATGATGTCGTCGGGGTTGATGACGTTGCCCAGCGATTTGGACATCTTCACGCCGCCTTCTCCCAGAATCATGCCCTGGTTTACCAGGCGCTGGAAGGGCTCTTTCGTATTGACTGCGCCGATATCGTACAGCACCTTGTGCCAGAAGCGGGCGTAGAGCAGGTGGAGTACCGCATGTTCGGCACCGCCGACGTACAGGTCAACGGGCATCCAGTACTTGATCTTCTCCAGGTCGGCGAACTTTTCCTCATTCTGCGGATCGAGGTAGCGCAGGTAGTACCAGCACGAGCCGGCCCACTGCGGCATGGTGTTGGTCTCCCGTTTTCCCGGCCCACCGCACTTGGGGCAGATGGTATTCACCCACTCGTCGATGGCCGCCAGCGGCGATTCGCCGGTACCGGTCGGTTTGTAGGAATCGACCTCCGGCAGGGTCAGCGGCAGCTCTTCCTCGGGAAGGGGAACCGGTCCGCACTTTTCGCAGTGTACGATGGGAATCGGTTCGCCCC
>JAASTM010000305.1 GCA_021767325.1 Spirochaetales bacterium | reverse complement strand
GCTTTGTCGTTGCCGATTGCACAGCAGATGTGTTCGCTGTCGATGTTTTGTGCGTCGATTCGAATGATTTGTTCCATTGCCTCAAAGCTCCTTTACGGGAACGGCGATGCTGACGGCAGTTTTTCCGCTGGCCGGGTTGTAGCAGTCGGTGAAGTAGTGCTCAAAGCTGTAGCCGTCGGCCGGTTGAAGCCCGCGCAGCGGCAAGATGTCGCGGTACACGGTGGTCCAGGCCCGCCCGTACTCGTGGTTGGCCAAGGCAAAGCGGCAGAACAAGTAGCGGCCGGCGGGTATGGTCAGCCGGCCCAGGCCGTCAGGGCCATCCGAATGACCTGTCCCGGAGCCCGTTGTCGCCACCCCGTAGGATATCCGCAGTCGCTGGTCGTCGGTGATGCCGAGGGGGTCGTGATAGATCACATAAAACCCGCTCTGCTGGTTCCACTCGATAGGCCCGCGCTGCAGGGCCTCCATCAGCTGGTGATGCAGCCGGGCGAAAAGCCGGTAATCCCCGGCATAAGGCCCCCGGTAGCGTACGTAGAACAACTCGGTTGACGGCATCTGCAGGTCTTCGATCGCGTAACTTTCTACTTCATTGTTCCCGTTATTCAATTTGAGCTCATGGTACCCCGAAAGCGCGTGAGAAGCTTGATGAATCTTGCGGTTTTTGTCATCTCTCCAGCGGCTCGCCGGTACTCCGAAGTGCTTTTTGAAGGCGCGGGCGAAGGTAGCCGAGTCTTCGAAGCCGAGATCGAAGGCGATATCCGTGATTTTCGCCGGGGAGCCCGGCAACATGGCCGCCGCCCTTTCCACCCGCAGACGGGTGATAAACGCGTACAAAGGCTCGCCCATAAAGGCTCTAAATATCCGGTGAAAGTGAAATTGAGAGAACTGCGCAACCCGGCTCAACTCTTCTATACTGAGCTTTTCATCGATATGGGTTTCGATAAAATCTATAACGGCATTTATCCGGCAGATGTACAGGTCGGTACTGTTCATGCGTGCAGTATAGCACAGGGATTATGTTTCTTACCCTTCACGCGCCCGGCCGACTACCTGGGTGTACATAACCTTTTCATGCGCTTCTAATTCCATCTGCTCGTGCAGGTGCTCTCTGTTTACCAGGCCCAGCACCACCGTGCTGAGCCCGGCGGCCGAGCAGTAGAGATACACGTTCTGGCTGATGTATGCGGCATCAGTACCGGATACAAACCATTTGCGCTGTTCATCCTTTGCGAGGTACTTCTTCAGCCTTGAGAAGTCGGACACATAAATCAGCCCGACCGGGGCTGAGTGCATCATCTTCTGGGTTCCAATGTAGGTGCGGATATCCCGGCTGTGGATCAGTAGAAGCTGGTGCCGGGTTTCATCGTAGAGATAGAGACCGTGTTCCAGGGCCAGGTATACCTTGATTTCCTGCGAGTTCGTAGCCGAAGGAGCGGTTCTGCGGCTCTTGCTGCGCGGGGTGGCGGGCAGAGTGATGCCGCAGGCGGCCCATAACAGATTCGACAGCTGTTGCTCAGAGAGCGGGTAGGACTTCCATTTGCGCTTTGACCGGCGGGCTTCCAGTGCCTTCATCAGGGGGAAGTCGAGATCCTTCTGGGGCGGTGGTAATTTGACTGTGGTTTGCATGATGTTAAGATACCTACCTTTTCTTCAGAAGCTGGATGGCGGGGTAGGTGTCGGCCGGAGAAAAACCGAGCTTGGTTGCCAGGGCGGCGGACTCGCTGTTCATCGCGTCCCAGTGGCATTCGAGGCCGCGCCGGCCGCACTCGAGGATCATCCGCTGTGCCAGCCGGGTGGCGATACCCCGGCGGCGATATTCGCGGCGGGTGTCGATCTCTACTTCGATTCCATTCAGGTACATAGTATAACAGCCCACTCCACCGGCGATATTCCCATCGATTATGGCAACGAACCCGAAGCCCCCTAGCATCTTGTCCGGCGGGGTCATTGTGTTCAGAACCAGATCCGCAGACCATTCCTCCGAAAGGAGCTGGGCCGCTATCTCCGAATCGATCGGCGTTACCTCGAACTGATCGGTAGGTCCGAACGCTGCTCCGAGTTCAAGCGCCTTTTCGGGGGGCATCGGTTCAAAGGCGGTGCGTGTGTAGGCATGTGCTGTAAAGGCGCTGTCCTTCTCGATTGTCGGTAGCCACAGCGGAGGCGGGGCCATGAGGTGCAATTCGTCTCTCCTTTTCAACTCGGTGTAGATCTCAGCATCGAAGTCTCCGATTAGCTCTACCGAATCGCTTACCACTACTGCCGCGCTCGTACCGTGTACATATCCGTGCCCGGTAATACCTCCGGTAAATGCCGCCGCGAACTGCTGCCGTGGAGGGGAAAGCTTGGCTTTTGATAGTGTGGTGAGGAAATCTTGCGACTCCTCCGGTCCGAACTGTTTCAGCATGGTTTTACAGCAGTTCCTTCTTCAAGATATTTCGAAACCTGGTGGTGGAAATGTAGCGGTCGGCCAACAGCTTGCCATTGTAGATCAGGTTGAACACGGCATACGCCGAAGGCGCCTGCTGTGCCTTCGCTGCGGTTTTCAGTTCGGTGATGACCGGCTCCAGCTGATGCTCGGCCAGAATGGGTTTGACCTCTTCGATAAAGCGGGCTACCCACGGGCACTGGCGCGAATAGATGATGTGCAGACCCTGATATTTCTCCAGTTCACCGTGCCAGTCACGCAGCTTCGGGAGGGGGGCCGATCCGAAGCTCTTTACCATGAGCTGCTCGCGACCGGAGGTTTCGGCTACCGAGTAGCCGTTTTTTTCGAATAGTTCCCGGGAGGCCATAAATGCGGCATCGCTGGTGATGCTTGCTACGCCCCGCATGCCGGCGGCCTCCGCTTCGACTGCCTCGAGCAGCTGACTGCCCAGCCCCTGGTGCTGGAACTTTTTCCCATTGGTCCACAGACAGTGGATAAACATATAGCCTTTGGCATCCACCGCCCGCCAGCACTGCTCGCCCGGCACGTATTCCACGAAGCCGACCGGCTTCTTCTCCCCTTCAATATAGAGCAGCTGTATCTTCAGTCCATGCTCGAACTGTTCGTGCAGCCACTCCACCTTTTTATGGTACAGCTCATGCTTCGGATTGATGAAGCAAATTGATTGAGGATGCTCGGACAGATTGTTTTTGTTCACGGTCACTAATCTGGTATTCATAATATCCCATAGAAACGCAGCACCCGCAGGGCCAGGAGAGTATTCCAGCGGCTCGGCTTACCGGCGGGTTCCATTTCGAAGTGGACCCGGCCCGGATGGGCAGCCTGCAGCGGCCAGCTGCCGTCGGCCCGGCGCTTTTTGAGCAGCACATCCACCGCAGGTTTCATCCGCGGATCCCACGGGGTTTTCGCCGCTCTGAAATAGTCCAGTGTACGCAGTATATTGTACTTCCACCTGGGGGGAAAGGAAAGTTTTAAAAAATCCTTCCGAATGATCTGGCCGGAGTGGTCAGATAAGAAGAGACGGTGCTGCAGGATGAACTCCCGGGTTTCGGCCGCGGCCTGTTCGAGTTCCCCCAGCCGATAGGAATAGTCGCTGCGGGCGTATTGGAGTATTCCTTCTATTACCGAGAGGCTGGTGTGCAGCGAGCTGTGGACCGCGCCATGCTGATTACTCTCACAGTTGAAGCCGCCGTCCGCCATCTGCTGCGCCAGCAGAAAATCGACTATTGAGTGCAGGTACGCTTCCGGCTCCCCGAAATATGCGGCGTAGTTGAGGAACATGCCGCTGACACAGACATCGCTCTGTTGGGTGGTTTTAGCCGGGTTGATGCCGCCGTCGCGGCCCTTGTTTTCCAGCGCAATTGTATGAACACTTTCCCGGATAAGCGGGTGGTCAGGAGAGACTTCCAGTGTTTTGAGGTCGAGCAGGGTGTAATGAGAGGAGGTCCACTTGGGCTGATAAAAACCGCGGCCCCAGCTGCCGTCCCGTTTGCGGCCGGCGAGATAGCGGGCCCCCCAGCCCTCCGCGGCTATTCTGGCCCGTAGTTCTGGGCGATGCTCGTCCAGCAGGTCGCGACGGGTTTGATACTGAATGGATACATCGCCTGCCAAGAGCCAAAGAATGAGTTTTTCCTGATCGGCCTGCAAATCAACTACCTTCATGAGCAGCTTATGGATCTATATCCTTTTTAGATACAGACTAGTATAACCGCATTTACTGCAGATATCTACAAACCGACGATGTTCCGGAATAGAGAAGTAAATATTTTAGTAGGTTTGTTTTCGGCGCTTATGCAGTAT
>JAASTM010000304.1 GCA_021767325.1 Spirochaetales bacterium | reverse complement strand
TCAGGCAGTTCAAACCGAGTTTAAGGCAATACATCAGCGATTTGATGATGTAAACCAGCGCTTCGAAGATGTGAATAAGCGATTCGACGATATAAATAGTCGATTTGCGGATGTGAATAACAGATTCGAGGACGTGAACAAGCGCTTTGAAGATATGGACAAGCGTTTCACCCAGTTGCAGTGGACCATGAGCATAGGCTTCACCGTATTAGCCGCCCTGATGGCGGTGTTTAATTTCTTTTAGAGATATAGCGTAAGGTTGTCAACGCGCGAGTGTAAGGGTGTGGTAGTATCAGGCAGGGGGAATTGTCATGAGTGAGATTTTATTTTTAGTAGAAGAAGATCCTGAAGGTGGGTATACTGCACAGTCTCTAAATGTTGATAATTCAATATTTACTGAAGCGGAGACTATAGATGAATTAAAAAACAATATTATGGAAGCTTTAAATTGTCACTATGATAACCAAGAGGATATTCCAAAATTAATCAGGCTACACTATGTGAGAGATGAAATAATCAATTATGCCCCGGCTTCCTAGAGATTGCTCCTATGCGCGACTTATCTCTTTACTTGAAAATTTAGGTTACATAGTTATACGTACACGTGGTAGTCACATTCGTCTTTTTTCTAAAGAGTTCAGCCACGCTATTACCATCCCAGCTCATTCACCGATCAAGATAGGTACTTTGAGTAACATTCTCTCAGATGTGGGACGGCATACCGGTAAAAGCAAGGATGAACTAATCCAAAAACTTTAATTTCTCTTTGGTTTGTGTCATACAAACCTCTTATAAATAACAGATTTTAATAATAATCAAGCGAGACCAAAGTGAATGAACAAGAAACGAAAATTGCGGTAATCGGCCTGGGCTACGTAGGACTGCCTTTGGCTGTCGAGTTTGCCAAGTACTACCCGGTAGTTGGCTTCGATATCAGCGCCAAGCGCGTGAAAGAGCTGCAGGGCGGCACCGACCACACCCTGGAGGTGGAGCCGGAGAAGCTGGCCGCAGCGGCCGGCAGCATGACCTACACCGATTCTTTGGATGTGCTGAAAGAGGCCAATGTCTTTGTGGTGACGGTACCGACTCCCATCGACGGGCATAAGAAACCCGACCTGCGGCCCCTGTTAGGTGCCAGTGCCACCGTGGGTAAGGTATTGAAGCGGGGCGACCTAGTCATTTACGAGAGCACGGTGTACCCCGGCTGTACCGAGGATGAGTGTGTGCCGGTGCTGGAGGCCGAGAGCGGGCTGCGGTTCAACCGCGACTTTTACTGCGGCTACAGCCCCGAGCGGATCAACCCGGGCGACAAGGAGCACACGGTTGCCAAGATAAAGAAGGTGACCAGCGGATCGACCCCGGAAGTGGCCGAGCGGGTGGATGCGCTGTACCGCAAGGTGATTACCGCCGGCACCCACAAGGCGGCTAGCATCAAGGTGGCCGAAGCGGCCAAGGTTATCGAGAACGCCCAGCGCGACCTGAACATTGCCTTTGTCAACGAGCTGGCGCTCATTTTTCGGAAGATGGGCATCGATACCGAGCAGGTGCTGCAGGCCGCCGGTACCAAGTGGAACTTTCTGCCCTTCCGGCCCGGCCTGGTGGGCGGACACTGTATCGGTGTAGACCCCTATTACCTGACCTACAAGGCCCAGGCCATCGGTTACAACCCGGAGGTGATTCTCTCGGGCCGGCGCATCAACGACGGGATGGGCCGTTATGTGGCCGGTCGCCTGATCAAGCTGATGATTCAAAAAGGCGTGCGTATCGCCGGAGCCCGTACCCTGGTAATGGGCATTACCTTTAAGGAGAACTGCCCGGACATCCGCAACAGCCGGGTGATCGATATTGTCCGTGAGCTGCAGGAGTACGGCTGCATCGTCGACATCTACGACCCCTGGGCCGACCCGGATGAGGTGCGCGATGAGTACGGCGTCGAGCTGGTTTCGAGCGAGGCCGAGCTGCACGGCGAAGGTTATTCGGGCATCTGTCTGGCGGTATCGCATAAAAAGTTCGGCTCGATGGATGTGCGCGGCCTGTTGGACGAGACCGGCGCGGTCTTCGATGTAAAGTCGTTCCTGCCGCCCGAGGCCGCGGACGAGCGGCTGTAGGAGAAATTGAAGGAAAGACCATGAAAAAGTTAGCCATTTTAATTCCATTCGGAATTGTCCTGATTCTACTGATCGGGATACCGGCTGGCGGGAGTGCGCTGCTGCTGGCCCTGCTCAGCCTGCTGTGGGCGGTGCTGTGGATCGGCATCTATTACTATATGAAGCAGATTCACTTTTATCGCGACCCCAAGCGCAGCCCCGACGACCCCGACCCCAATGCGATTGTCTCGCCGGCGGACGGCCGGTTGATATACATCCGGCAGGTGCAGGACGGGAAAATTGTCTCCGAAAAGCTGGGCACCCCGATCGAGCTGACCGAGGTAACCAAGTTTCCCGAGAACGGCGAGTTAAAAGAGGGCTGGCTGCTGGGGGTGTATATGAGCCCGGCGGACGTACACTTCAATTACAGCCCCATGGCCGGCAGGGTGAGTGCGGTGTACCGCCACCAGGCCAAGACCAACCTGCCGATGGTGGACCGCTGGGAGTACATCAACTTCATGCTGCTGCACAAGGCGGTGGACCTGTTTGCCAAGCGCTTTCATTTTGAAAACGAGCGGGCAACCCTGTTGATCGAACGGCCGGACCTGAAGACCCTGGTGGTGCTGATTGCCGACAAGTTTGTGAACAAGATTAAGCTGCATGTGGATGAAGGGCAGAGCCTGGAGAAGACCGATAAACTGGGTTTTATCGACCGCGGCAGCCAGGCCGACCTGTTTATTGCAAGAAACGATATCGAGATTACCGCTAAGGTGGGCCAGAAGGTCTATGGCGGAAAAACCGTGGTGGCACGAGTTAAATAGCAGGTAAAAAGGTAGTACAGCATGAGTGAAAAGACAGCAGTATCGGTAGTGGTACCGATTCATAATGAAGAGGGCAATGTGGCCGAGCTGCACCGCGAGATTGTGGATGTGTGCAAAGCTAATGGCTACACCTACGAGATTATTTTTGTGGACGACGGCTCGAGTGACAGGACCTTCGAGATTATCCAGACGCTGTCGCCGGTTATCTGCATTCGCTTTAGAAAGAACTTCGGCCAGACGGCGGCTATGGATGCAGGTATAAAAAAGACCCAATATCCCCTGATTGTTACGATGGACGGCGACCGGCAGAACGACCCGGCCGACATTCCGCGGCTGATAGGCGAGCTAGAAAAAACAGGTAAGGATGTTATTTCCGGTTGGCGCCGCAAACGAAAAGACAGCTTTATGAAACGCTTCTTCAGCCGGGGGGCCCATTTCCTGCGCAGACTGATGGTGCACGATGGAATCCATGACAGCGGCTGCAGCTTGAAGGTGTATCGAAAAGAGTGTTTTGAGGGTGTAACCCTATACGGTGAGATGCACCGCTTTATTCCGGCGGTTCTGAAGATTAAAGGATTCACAATTGGAGAGATAGAAGTAAACCATCGGCCCAGGACGGAAGGCACTACAAAATACAACTGGCGGCGTTCGGTAAAGGGTTTTTTGGATATGCTGTCGGTATGGTTCTGGAACAAGTTTGCCGTGCGCCCCTTGCACCTGCTGGGCGGGCTGGGGATGCTGAGTATTTTTCTGGGACTCATCGTATCTGGTATCGGTATTGTGTTGTATATACAAGGGAATCCGCTGTTCAAGAATGTATTGCCGATTTTGGCGATGTTTTTGTTGCTGAGCGGAGTGCAGCTGTTTGTCTCAGGCCTGATGGCGGATATGTTGGCGAAGAACTACTTTGGGACGACCGAAGATGTACCGTATAAAATTAGGGAAGTAATTACGCGGCAGCAATGATGGCTATAACAGAATATGAAAAACAAGACTACATAATGACAATCTTGCCAACCCTGAGGGCTCTTCCCTAGACTTCTGTAGAAGTGCTTTAGAAGTGTGATGATTTATTAGATTAGAGCGGTTTATCTGTTTGGGTGTGCCCCCGGGCGGGGTGCAAAGTATAAGGTTGAAAAAAAGGCAGATTTGAGAGGAAACGCCGTAGAATAAGCCCGCCCGGGGACTGCGTGCTTAGCTGCAACGCTTCGATCCCGGACTTAAGCGTGAGCAAGTGCCAAAGTGAATAACTAACTGCCACTTGCACGCCCCCCAGCTTACGGGCTCATTCATGGGTGCATGCCCAAGCAGTCCGATCGAAGGTCGGACGACCAGGGGCCACT
>JAASTM010000303.1 GCA_021767325.1 Spirochaetales bacterium | reverse complement strand
GATCTCGGCATCGTCTAGTGGTTCTGATTCGTCTCTTCCGGGCTGAGAGGGAAACAATTTGATAAACAGCTCTCCCATAGAAATATTTTTATTCATCAGTTTCTGATACTGCTCATCGGGCAGGACGAGCGAAAAAGCTTGCGCCCACTTACCCAGAGACAACAGGGTACTGGTGTTGTGCAGAAACTGATTGAGGTTGCGCACGATGTTGGTGGTATCATGCTGGGTATATTTTTTACCGTCCCACTTATACCAGGTGAGAAATGTTTCGTAGCCGGTGCCCTCCTCGAAGACTCTGCGCCATTCGAGAATATCGACAATGCCGGTATCGTTGATGTCGCGGATTTCGGTGGTGACCGAAATGCTGTTCTTCAAGGTGAAAAAGGAGAACTGGTTATAGTCGGAAAAACAGACCAACTGGCTCTCCTTGCCTTCGTGGGTTTGAAAGGAGATGCTGACGGCATAGGGCATGGCACGTCGGTCGTTGAGCTGAAAGCCGCGAAAATCTTCGAACACAAACCAGCTGCCCAGGGGGATGCGGTACATCGAGACCAGTCCGCCGGGGGTCCGCAGAAAGAGGGCCAGGTAAAACTTGTGGGGGCGAATTTCCTCGGAAAAGAGCCGCGACATATCGGCCAGGTCGGAGGCGGCCACCTTCCGGTCGTGGATAATCGCATCCGGCTGGGGCTCTTCGGGTTTCAGCTCCAGCTCGGGAGACTCGCTCTCCCCGGAGGCTTGGACGAGCCGGCCATCCTGACCTGTATCCCCGGCCACTGTTGCCACGGTCTGCTCCCCCGATTCTGCAGAAACACTCTGCAGGCTCGAAACCCGGGCATCGCCGCTGCTGCTGCCGGTGCGGGAGCTGTCGCCGCTGTTTTCAGGGAACTCCACCAGCAGCAGAAAAATATCCTCGTAGCCGTTTTGATCCAAATCGTGATAAATTCTGAGCGGTTTTCCGGCCTCGTCGCTGAGAAAAATGAAGCGCTGGGGCACATTCCGGCCTACCAGCTCCATCAGCTGGCCGCCCGGAATCTCCCGGCTCGGCGGAAGCTCGATCCGTTGTTGCCCATTGGCCCGGGCCGCATCGTCGGAAGAACCCTCTCCGGAGACTGCAGATTCTGAGGAATCCGACTCTCCGGATCCATCTTCAATACCATTAGTTCCGTTTTGAGCCGTCGGGTCGCCGGTCTGCGCGGACGAGTGCTGTGGGGATGCAGTGCTGCCCTCGGCGGCGGAAGAGGAGGCACAGCCTGTCAACGTGACGAGGCTGACCGTCAGAGCTAGACAAAGCCACATCGCCATGCTATGCAAGAATCTCACCGGAACCTCCTAAGGTCTTTATACTAACAGCGGTGAGCAGAATTATCCATTACTTTTAATTTTAGAGCGTCCAGGCTACTCCACCAGGAGCCGCAGGCGCTTTTTGCCGTCGGACGAACGAAACGGATTGCGACTGTTTTTGAGAAAGGACCGGTAGGTCTTACAGGCGCGATAGTAGCCATCCGGGCCGCGGAAGGTGGAAGATACATCACAGCGGTATAATTCAAGAAGATCGGGAAACAGCGGCGAGGCCATCACCTCTTCGGTACGAAATGTAGGCAGGCTGGAGATGGCGGAAGGCAGCATGTGATTCTTTACAAGGTATTCGACCGCTTGAATCACCGAGTAGGGGAACTGCAGCTGCTCGAGAAAGCGCTTGGTTTTCTGGGAACCGATTTGCGCGTGCTGGTCGAAGCGATTGCCCCCCTGCGCCTGGGCATAGGGCTTGCCACAGTCATGCAAAAGCAGGCCGAGACCGAGCTCCAGCTCGAACACCTTGCGGTGCGAAAAGGTCTCGAGGGTGTGTTTCCATACGTTGCCTTCGGGATGATGTTCCTTCGAATGCGCTACAGCGTCCATATCAGCCAACAAAGGCCAGTAGAGCGGTATGAATCCGCTGTCCATGAGAAATTGCAGTGCAGCGGCACTGTGCGGCCCTGTGAGGATTCCTGAGAGCAGGAAGCGTTGTTCGATCGCCGAAAGCTGGCCCGCTGCAGCTCCGGTACTGGCCGGGTCGGGTAACTCTGATCGAGCGGATGTTCCGGAGCCGGCCGGATTGTCCGGGCCGGCCGGCTCCTCCTTCGGCAGTGTATACCCGAAGTGGGCCATGAGCAGTGCTATTTCAATAATCGCCAGATCATCGGGTGGGCTATTTTTTGCTGCGGCGGGGTTTTCGGTGCTGGCCGCCCGATGGAGGTGTACATGCGACTCCGATAGGTATGGATAGGCGCCGAAGGGATCTTGGAAAACTTTCCGGCCCACGTCGTAACGAAAGGCGCCCTGCAGAGTAGCTTGATCGGGGCGATGTCCGGGCTCGATACAGCGGAAAAGCACCAGGCTGTTGGCGGTATACATCGCCGCATCAAAAAACTCAGCCCCCGGAAAGCTGATTTCCTCGAATAGCCGGCTCAAATCGACCAATGAAGCCTCGGTTTCAACCCATAGAACCGCAGGAATTTTCGCCGCATTTCCGTTGTCCCATTTGCCGGATCGCCGTTTGAAATACATATGCAGGGCCGAAGGCCCCACTAAATATGTGGAAAAGCCGGCCTGCGCCAGCGGTTGTAACAATTGCATGCATACAAGATACCGCTTTCGGCTATATAGATTCAAGGGAAACTTGTGGTTCAAACCTTCGGTTTGGGTGCCGCGGTCACTCGGTTTGCACACAGAGCTCGCGGCAGTGGAAAGGCCTTACCGAATCTTAGTACCACTCTATACCCACTCCGACTGCAGCTCCTCGCCCTGCAGGTTTACTACCACCGCTTTGATGGGAATCTTCCGGCTGGCCTGCTCCGCAGCAGCCTTGGCTAAACGAAGGAGCCCGCCGCAGCAGGGGACCTCCATGAGAACCACAGTGATGGTATTTATTTTGGCTTCATCGATCAGCGCAATCAGCTTCTGCACATACACCTCCTGGTTCGAATCAAGCTTCGGACAGGCCACCGCCAGGCGTTTTCCCGCGAGATAGCGGGCATGGAAATCGCCAACCGCATACGCAACACAATCGGCTGCCAGCAGTAGATCCGCTTTCTGGAAATATGGGGCCCGCGGCGAGATAAGGTGCATCTGCACCGGCCACTGCTGCAGCTGGGAGGCCTGCGGAGTATCGCCGAAACCGGCCGTAGCCGCGGCGTGGTGTGGTGCTGTGTGCTGTGGCCCTGTGGGTGTTGGCGCTGCTGCAGGCCCGGCAGTATTTCGCCGCATATCGATCATGCGGCTGCCCGGGCACCCGCCGCCCGAAGCGTGGCTGTGCACAGCCTGCTGCCGCACGTGGTGATGCACCACCGGACCGCCTGCCGATGCAGCGGTCCCCTGGTCTGCGGCCGCGACCTCTTGGCCTGCAGATGCGGCTTCACCCGCCGTTGTACTCGCAGGGCCATACTCATCAGGGTTCAAGTCGGCCTCCCGCAAGGCCTCGCAAGCCTCCTGATAAAGGGCGTTTTCGCCATGCTGCAGAAGATGCTTCAGATGGGCCCGGATAGTGTTGTCACCGGCGCGCATAATATTCTGCATGGTCTGCTTTTCGTCGTAGGGCTCGGCCTCGCGACGCTCAATCTTCAGTGCACCGGTAGGACACTCGCCGATACAGGCCCCTAGCCCGTCACAGTGCAGGTCGCTGACCAGACGGGCCTTCCCGTCGATAATCTGAAGGGCTCCCTCGGGGCACCCGGGCACACAGTTGCCGCATCCATTACATTTCTCTTCATCTATAGTAATTATTTCACGTACCACAGTATCTCTCCTAATTATTAGTAAATCTATCAGGATAATACTGCCGATACGCCGAAGATTCCGTAACCTTGGTTACATGAAGAGTAAAAAACGGCAAATTTTTACCGGGTTACAAAGGCACCCAAATTCAGCGATCTACCCCCGCCGCATGGCTCGGGACCAGGTCCCGCCGAGACCAGGACCCGGAGACTGTGCGCGGGCCCCGCCGCCGTCACAGCCGGTCTATCACACTCCGCAAAATCGCCCGAATCTCCTCGGCAATCTTCTGCACGTTCTCATTCTCAACACCCTGCATGGAGACCACCGGGTCGACCGCCGCAACCTCGATCGTACCGTCACTTTTCTCCTGCACGATCAGATTACACGGCAGCAGCGTACCGATCTTGTCCTCAGCCTGCAGGGCGCGGTGGGAAAAGGGCGGATTGCAGGCACCGAGAATCCGGTATTTTCGAAAATCCACCCCCAACTTCTGTTTCAGAGTGCTCTCTACATCGAT
>JAASTM010000302.1 GCA_021767325.1 Spirochaetales bacterium | reverse complement strand
TCGCTCTGGGTAATCAGGATATTCGAGCTGGGTACAAAATTGAGCCCGGAATAACCGGCTTCGGTGGTGAGTGTTCCCCATGGGAAGCCGAAGGTAAGTTCGGCTCCGTCGAGCTTGTGGGCCAGCACGTAGTTGGAAAAATCGGAGAAAACGAAGCGACCGATACGGTAGTGAATGAATGAAGTATCGCCGGGGTGTTTACCGAAAAAAACGAACCGGCTTAGATTGGCATAATAGTAGCGGTCGAGATCGAACTTGTAGCTTGCCTCCGCCTCCAAGGAAGCATTTTCAGAAAAGCGTGCCTCTATCCATAATCCTGCATCAATCTCCTGTTGAAACTCTGCTTCGTCCGGAACTTCTACCACACTGGATGTGTTAATGAAACCACCCCAGGTAGCAACCGGTGCCGCCGCAGCAGCAAGGGGGAGAAATATGACCAGTAATATTAGAAATATGGTTTTGTAGTAACTCATGCCGATCCCTCCTTCCATTCCATCACCCTGCGTAGGATGTTGAGTACTTCACGCCCGGAAATGGTACGGCCGGGCATTTCACTGCCGCGGATAAATCCTTGATAGGCAATTTCGCGGGTGGCATAACGCGGCCCGGGAAAAAGGCGGTACATGAGTCCTCCGGGAATATCAAAGGCCTGCATTATAAGATAAGAATACTCCCCGAGGCTTATCGACCTCTCGGAGCCTGATTCTGAGGGGGGCTCTGCTGTGTGACCGGCTGCCGCCTGTACCATGTAGTACGCATCTGCGTACGTTGCCGCTTCCTGTGCGATGAGGCGATCAATAACAGCATTGGATTGACCAAAGACGAATTGCGGAATGGTAAGTAAAACGAAAACAAAGGGAACAATTATTTGGGTTTTATGTTTCATTTCATCCTCCTTTTTACTTGCAAGGATAAGAATTTCTACATAATCCTTACAAAAAACATAATGTATATACAGGGCAGTAACAATATTTCCAGCCAAAAAATCTGATAAATTTTGTCAGCTATTGGAAATCAGAGTGTATATATATTACATTTTTATTAATCTAAAGTTGGGAGTTCGCGTTATGATAAAAAAAGAGTGGTATATTTTAGCCCTGCCGTTTGTTTTCAGTGCTCTATTTATTTTACTCAGCTTTGTTCCGTTCTATAAAAACTTCGAGAGTCGTATCTATGATCTTTATCTGTCCGTACGTCCTGAAATCGAACAGGATGAGCGTATTCTGCTGCTCGATATAGATGATCTCTCAATTTCAGAGGTAGGGGTATGGCCCTGGAGCCGGGATATCACTGCGCGCGGTCTCCAGCTCTTGCGGGAGTTCAATGCACGCTCGGTAGTGATGGATATTGAATATACCGAATCGAGTCCCATGGGGGTGAACTCCCGTGTACTGCAGGAAGAGATCCCGCAGCTATTTGATCAGGAGTTCGGCAAGATAAGCGACAACGTACGCGGTCTTTTTAATGCATTAGCAGCTGAGTCTATTCCATTATCGGCTGCCGAAGAATATGTCAATGATCTTACCGACCTCACCAAGCAATCAAAACAGATTCTCCTGCAGCAGGTTAGAAATATTGCCCGTGACAACGATAAATTCTACGGACAGATGGCCCGGCTGAACGGGAGTACCTACTTCACCGTGAGCATGCTCACAGAACAGGATCCCGCAGTTCCGGATAGTCTCATAGATTTTTCTCAGCAAGAAATAGCTTTAGACCAGATCACTGCTGCTGCGGATGCAGATGGTACTATCGCCGCGGCTGACGGGATTCGGCCGACCATCAGGCCTATTCTGAGCAAGGCTGCCGGGGCCGGTTTTCCGAATGTGGTTGTAGATTCTGACGGGGTCCGTAGACGAGTTAAATTGCTCATGCGGTTCGAGGACGAATACTATGGCCAACTTGCCTTTCGCCCCCTCCTCGATTGGCTGGGGAATCCGCAGATCGAGGTTCGGTCCGATGCTGTAATTCTGGAAGATGCCCAGCATCCGGAGGAGGGTCAGATTGATATCCGTATTCCGCTCACCGAGCAGGGGGAAGTACTTATCAACTGGCCCAAAGCGAATTACCAGGAGAGTTTTCGGCATCTCAGCTTCTACGAGCTGGTGTATAACCGAGAACTGGAAAATCGCATGATCGAGAATCTGGAAATCATGGAATCAGCCGGATACCTTTCCTACTACCAGGGTGATGTGCCGCTGCTGCGGGCGTACAGCTATGCCCAGGATATTGCCGAAGAGGTGAGGAATGGCGGTAATCCGGAGCTCATGGAGGAGTATGCAGCGGTTCGCCGGCAGTTTTTTACGGCGGCCGGTGATTTTCTGCAGGGGGGGACCGAAGAACGAATACTTGCCGAGATCGACAGGGTCTTGAGTTCAGAGGGACTGAGCGAAACCCAGCGCAGCTCGTACCAGGAGGTCAGGGCTGAGATCCCGGAGGTATTTGCAACCAGCCGTGAGGTGTATTCCAATCTGATGGAATCTCGCGGCCGATTGGAAAACGCACTGGATGGATCATTTGTAATTGTTGGACATGTAGGTACTTCCACTACTGATATCGGGGTAACGCCGTTTGCCAAAGAGTACATGAACGTGGGGACGCACGCCTCCCTGGTCAACACGATTCTGCAGCGCAATTTCCTGGATGAACTCCCGGAGTGGTATGCCTACATTCTGGCCCCGATTGCCGCGCTCCTGGTCGGCCTCATCATCCGCAGACAGGGACCCAGAGTGGCAATTGCGGTCGGTTTGGTCTTTGTCGGCCTGATGGCGGCTGTCAGCCTGGGGGCGTTTCTGATAACCGGAGTGTATCTGTCACCGGTGGTGCCGATTTTTTCTGTATTCTTTACCTTTGCTGCGATTACGATACTCAAATATCTGCAGACCGCCCGTGACCGTATGTTCATCCGCAACGCCTTCAGCCACTACCTGTCGAACGATGTCATCAACGAACTGCTCAGCAATCAGGATAAACTCAAACTGGGCGGTGACAAAAAGCATATGACCGCCCTGTTTACCGATGTAAAGGGTTTTTCAACCATTTCCGAAACATTCGACCCGGCGGAGCTGGTGAAATTGTTGAACCGCTACCTGACCGAGATGAGCGATATCATTCTCGATTACCGTGGGACCATCGACAAATACGAGGGCGATGCCATTATTTCGTTTTTCGGTGCGCCCATCGAGTACGCTGATCATGCCGAGCGGGCGTGCCGCTCGGCGGTCGAAATGAAGCGGGCGGAGATAGCGTTGAATCAACGCTTCCAGAATGAAGATCTCACCCCGGAACCCATATATACCCGAGTAGGGATCAACACCGGCGAAATGGTAGTTGGTAATATGGGTACCGACCGCAAGATGGATTACACCATCATGGGTAACTCGGTCAATCTGGCCTCGCGATTGGAAGGGGTCAATAAACAGTACGGAACCTGGATTCTCATCAGCGAACCGACTTTTGAGGAAGGGGGAGCCGATTTTCTGGTCAGAAAGCTCGATCGGGTACGGGTGGTCGGAATCCAGCAGCCGGTACGACTCTACGAGCTGTTAGAGGAAAAGGCGTTTGCCTCGCCCCGGCAACAGGAGGCCCAGGAGATCTTTCAGGAAGCCTTAGAGCTGTTTGAAGGGCGAAACTGGGAGGATGCACAAGCGCTTTTCAAGCGGGTCCTGCAGTTGATACCCGAGGACGGCCCCTCGCAGCTGTATTTGAAGCGGATACGCAAGTTCAAATCAAAGGAACCCCCGCAGGACTGGGACGGGGTGTTCAACTTATCCCTGAAATGAGTCTATGTCTTGAAAGAACCGAGCAGATCAGTCAACTGACTAGTCTTGTGGTGACTCTCTTCCAGGGCTTGCGCCATTCTTTGAAGTGAAGCCTCAACCTGTTCTACCGAAAACTTGATTGATTTGATTTGTGCCACTCCCTCTCCAGAAGAGTTTGAGGCAGCATTCATTGCATCCTGAATACTGGCGCTGAGATCCTGGATAGTTGTATATTCCGTTTTTAGTTTGGATGTAAGTTGTTCAACCTCCTGGTTACTGACGACGATTTCGTGACCACTTGCTTGTAGTTCCTCGGTTTTGGCTTGTAAGGTTTTGAACAAATCTGTATTTGAAATCACCTGCTCTTGAATTGCATCGAACGACCCAGCGCTCCGGTTACTCTGCTCATCTGCAGACCGAACGAGTTCAGTAATATGCTGCAGAGTTTCCTCTATACGGTGAGAATGTGCGGCCGTAGTTTCCGCCAATTTTTTGATTTCATGGGCTACTACACCAAAACTTTTTCC
>JAASTM010000301.1 GCA_021767325.1 Spirochaetales bacterium | reverse complement strand
GGGTTTGTGGTGTACGGTGCCGGAGAAACCAGTCATATTTCGATTTTAGCCAGATCTCTGGAGGTTCCGACGGTTCTGCTTACAGAGAACGAATTCTATCAGAATGTAGATGGGAAGTTCCTCATCCTCGATGCCTATCAGGGCACCCTCATTATCGAACCGGAGAGCGAGCTAATCGACCGTTACGTAGCACTCGAAGAGGAAATGAGTGCGCAGACCAAGCGGCAGGAAGAGATAGAGAATCCTACTACCAGTTGTAAGAGCCTAGACGGAACAGAAATTGGCTTGTTGGCCAATATCAACCTGCTCAGCGATGCCAAATCGGCCCGTAAGGGCGGCACCAGCGGGGTCGGCCTGTACCGCAGCGAGTACCTCTTTTTGGTGCGAAATGATTTTCCGCCCGAGGAAGAGCAGTTGCTCATCTATAAGCGGCTCATCAATGAGATGGATCCGATCTACTTTCGTACACTGGACATCGGCGGCGATAAGATGTTATCCGCCGCTGATATCGGGCATGAAGAGAATCCTTTTATGGGATTGCGGGCCATTCGCTACTCTTTTAAGAATATCGGAGTTTTAAAGGCACAGCTGCGGGCGCTTCTGAGAGCCGGGGCCCACATCGATTTGAATATTATGTTTCCGCTGATTTCAGGGGTCGATGATTTTCTCAAGGCCAAAGAGATCGCGGAAAAGGCGCAGCAAGAGCTGAGCCGTGAGAAACTCTCGTATAATGCGAATCCCCGTTTCGGTGCGATGATAGAACTACCGTCCGCAGTTACGATGGTCAGGCAGCTGGCAAAGGAAGCCGATTTCCTGAGCATAGGGTCGAATGACCTCGTGCAGTACATTTTAGGAGTAGATCGAACCAATGAAAAAGTAGCCGATCTGTATTCTGCATATCAACCCGCTGTCCTACGGGCTTTCAAACAGATTGCCGACGCAGGTCGTGAAGAGAATTGTCTCATCTCAGTCTGTGGTGATGCGGTGTCCGATCCGGCCATGCTCACCTTTTTTATAGGTATCGGTATAGCCACCTACAGCGTCGACCCGCGTATGTTGTATAAAGTACGCGGCTATATAAGCACTATAGATGTGCAGGAAGCTGCCGCTCATGCAGATAAGATGCTCGGTTTTCACACCCATAAAGAGGTGACCGAGTACATTGACACTCACTTGCAATAGTCCGGGGTTTCTCTTAAGATACGCTCAACTATGGGCGAACAGAAACGTAAAATACGCAGCTTCGTACGGCGCAGCGGGCGGATGAGTAAGGGGCAGGAAAACGCCCTGAAGAATTACCGCAACTTATACTGTGTCGAATTAGGAAATACTAAATTAGAGTTTGAACAGCTCTTCCACAACCGGAATCCCGTTATTGTAGAGATCGGATTCGGAATGGGCCGGGCAACTATAGAATTAGCAGAGAAATTTCCCGATTACAATTTTTTGGGAATCGAGGTACATCTACCGGGTGTCGGCAAAGTCTTAGATGAAATCCACAAGCGAAACTTGGAAAATCTGCGGGTAATCCAGGCTGATGCAGTGGAAGTACTCGATCAGATGATACCCGAACAAACAATCGCAGGCTTTCATATCTTCTTCCCCGACCCCTGGCCCAAGAAGAAACACCATAAGCGCCGCCTTATTCAACCCGAGTTTGTACACAGGTTGGCGCAGCATTTACAGACCGGCGGCTATATCTATGCGGTGACCGATTGGGAAGAGTATGCTGAACAGATGCTGGAAGTATTCAGTAACGATGCCTTACTCCGCAATCCGAATGGCGGGTTTTCCGAACCGGTCGAATGGAGGCCGAAAACCAGCTTCCAGCTCAAGGGCGAGGCCAAACAGCATCTTATTCGCGAGATTTGGGTTCAAAAGAAATAAGACTAGAAATATAGTTATACATTGTTGAATATTTATTAATAGTATGCCAAGATTTGTGTAACAATATGCATATTGGAAAAGGAGGTGCCAATATGAATGCAGACAAATGGATTGATCTCAGTAAGTACTCTGATTTAGTCGTAAAGAATAATCAGATCGATCCGGTTAATTATACAAAGTATGATGTAAAACGTGGCCTGCGCAACAACGACGGAACCGGAGTTTTAGTCGGACTCACTCAAATCGGTGATGTTCACGGGTATATCGTTGATGAAAAAGAGCGTGTGCCGGTAGAAGGGCGCCTCCGTTATCGCGGTATCGATCTGAGTGATCTTGTGGCCGGATTTCAGAAGGAAAAGCGGTTCGGTTTCGAAGAGACCGTGTACCTGCTCCTGTTCGGACAGCTTCCCAACCAGGAAGAGCTTGGCTCATTCAAAAAACTCCTGGGTGAGAAGCGCACACTGCCGACCGGGTTCACCGAAGACATGATTCTCACCGCCCCGAGCTCCAACATCATGAACAAACTGGCCCGGAGTGTGCTGGCCTCTTACTCCTACGATAAGAATCCGGAAGAGAACTCCATAGAAAACGTACTGCGACAGTCGATCGAACTGATCTCACGATTTCCGGTTTTTGTTGCGTATGGGTATCAGGCCGCTCAGCATTATCATGAAAACAAAACCCTCTATATTCACTCCCCCGATCCCGAGTTGAGTACAGCAGAAAACATCCTGCGGCTGATCAGACCGGATGCCTCCTACACCTCGCTCGAAGCAGAGCTGCTCGACTTAGCTCTAGTCCTGCATGCGGAACACGGTGGCGGTAACAACTCCGCCTTTTCAATCCATGTAGTCTCCTCCTCCGACACTGATACCTACAGTGCCGTATCTGCCGCGGTAGGTTCACTCAAAGGAACCAAACACGGAGGTGCAGCACTGAAAGTCCGCCAGATGATGGACCACATCAAACAGAATGTACAGGAATGGGAAGACGAGGAAGAGGTAGCCGCATACGTCGAGCAGATTCTGAGAAAGGAAGCCTTTGACCAGAAAGGTCTGGTGTATGGTATGGGACATGCCGTTTATACGCTTTCAGATCCGAGAGCTGTGTTGTTGAAGGGCAAGGCCAAGGAACTGGCAAAAGAGAAAGGTTATGAACGGGAGCTGGCACTGTATGAGAAAATCGAGCGGCTCACTCCCTCTATATTCCGCAGGGTGAAAAACTCCGACAAGGTCATTTCGGCGAATGTAGACTTTTACTCCGGATTCGTGTATCACATGCTGGACATTCCGGTGGACCTTTTCACCCCGATTTTTGCGGTTGCGCGTATGCCCGGGTGGGCGGCCCACCGAATCGAAGAGCTTATAAACGGTCGCCGCATCCTGCGTCCTGCTTACAAGCACATCCGCAAGGAAGCCATGACCTATATTCCAATCGGTGACAGAAAGTAATTAGATAACACCTAAAAAAAGCGGCGGGCAGTTCACAATGAACTGACCCGCCTTTTATTTCCTCTCAACCGCAGAAGCTGCAGCTGAGTGTCCTGCTGAGACTAATCATCTTCCTTCGCTTCCTCTTTCGACTTCGCGATTATATCGTCGGCAATTTTTCCGCGAACCGCTTCGTAGTGGTCGAATTCGAGTTCGAACGAACCGGTACCGGAGGTGATGGAACGCAGGTCGATGGCATAGCGCAGCATTTCAGCCTGCGGCACCTCGGCGTTTACCTGCACGATACCTCCGCCCAGGTTTTCCTGGCCCTGTACCCGTCCGCGCTTCGAACTGAGGTCGGAGAGGATGTCGCCGAGATACTGATCGTCGACGAAAACCCGCAAGTTCATAATCGGCTCGAGAAGTACCGGGTCGGCCTTGTCGAGGGCAGCCTTCAGGGCGCCTTTACCGGCCTGTTTGAATGCCATCTCAGAGCTGTCTACCGGGTGTTCTTTACCGTCAACAATAGTGGCACCGATGTCCACCAGCGGATAACCGGCCAGATAGCCTTCCTCCATTCCTTCGAGCAGTCCCTTTTCAATACCGGGCATGTAGCCCTTCGAAACGGCCTGACCGCGAATGGCGTTATCAAAACTGAACTTTTCGCCGCGTTCCAGCGGTTTGATTTCCAGTACTACCCGTCCGAACTGTCCATGACCACCGGTCTGCTTTTTATGGGTGTATTCGGCGCTGGCCGGCTTGGTAATGGTTTCGCGGTATGCAACCTTCGGAGTCTTGGTTTCGATATTGAGTTTCTGCTTCTCCTTGATGCGGTCGAGAATCATATTGATGTGCAGTTCGCCCATACCGGAAATAACACTCTCTTTGGTCTCAGTGTTAAATGATACGGTAAAGGTGAGATCCTCTTCGGTTATTCTGTGCAGAAAATCGTTCAGTTTGTCTTCTGACTTTCGATC
>JAASTM010000300.1 GCA_021767325.1 Spirochaetales bacterium | reverse complement strand
GCTGTACCGCGCGCTCGGTTATTCCCACTTCCTGGGCAATATCGCGCATCCGCATGGCGGAGTCTTCCGCGAGGCAGAGCAGCACATGGGAATGATTTGTTAGAAATGTCCAGGAACAATCGCGCTTGTGCTCCACTACTCTGCCTCCGTCTTGAAATATTAGCGCAATAGTAAAGAATATTAATACACGTGTCAATATTCACGAAAAAAAATACACGAAAAAAATGTCGTATATAAGAGAGACACATGCCCTTTGCAGGGATATTGGGTTGCTAAGGAATTGTCTGTCACTGTATCAATTGAAGGGTGAGCTGCCAGCTACTCCTTGTAGTGCCAACGGAATAATTTTTTTATGCCCGCAAAAAGAAATCCTATCCCCATAAATGCGCCGACCCCATACCCGATTATTCCGATAACAGGTATGCCGTAAATCTGTGGTTCGATATCCGCGAGAACGATTAATGAGGAACTTATGAGCAGGGCCGAGAGTACCAGCCCGAAAACCAGCCGAAACCCTACTTTGTCGTAGGTTTCTCTGGCTTTGTCCATTTGAGGGGTACGGACGACCAACTCCCTGTCCTTTACGAATCGGCGCAGATCGGAGAAGAATTCCGGTGTCTGCAGGTACATCTCGGTCCAGTTAATGCCGGAGGCCAGAATTTTATTCCCTGCACGGCGAGAGCCCAACTGGTTGGCCCAAATTTTGGGAGCATATTCGCGAAGGTAGTCCATAAACTGGAACTCGGGATCGAGTCCGGCTCCAATGGTCTGGAGTGTACCGATTACCTTGGCGACGTAAATAAAGCGCGCCGGCAGATGGACCCCAAAATTGACCACAATCTGCAGCAGGGCTATAAGGCCCGTCGAGACATCGATATACTCCAAAGGCTTGTTCAGATGTGTCTCGATGTAGTCATGTACTACAGCTTCAAAAGCCTCACTTTCGACCTTGCCCTCAGCGTTCCCCATCCTTAATAGCGATTTAGCCACCAGGTAGGGGTCTAACCTGGCCAAACCCAACATCATATAATTCAGATTCTCGAGCTCGTAGGGGCGCAGGCTATAAACCATGCCGAAGTCGATGTAGCAGAGGATGTTTCCCTCCACAACTAAGAAGTTTCCCGGATGCGGATCTGCATGGAAATATCCATTTATAAACAGCTGGGACATGATGAAGTCTGCGTTGCGCCGGTTGAGCAGTTTGAGATCGAAGCGCTCGTCCTTCTCCTCAATAACTTCAGAAACCTTTTTGCCATGAATGTATTCCATAACAAGTAAATCTCGACGGCTGTATTCATCGTACACCTCCGGTACAATTATAGACTCACCGTCGTGGTACATCTCTTTAAACCGCTTGAGACTGAGAAACTCCTCAATAAAGTTGAGCTCCTTCAAAATCTGTTGTTCGAACTCTTCCACAATCTCCTGGGCACTTATGACGGTGAAGAAAGATGTGTTGTGGTCTACGAAATGAGCCAGATAATGCATTATCTGGATATCAGCCTCTATCTGCGCATCTATACCTGGACGCTTAATCTTGACCGCCACTGGTTTTCCTGTAGGCAGCATAGCCCGGTGAACTTGTGCCAGGGACGCAGCCGCATCCGGTTCTTGGTCGAAACGGAGAAATAGTGAGTCTATCGGCTGTTCGAGCTGCTCTTCGACAATAGCGATTGCCTGTTCATAGGGGAACGGGGGTACCTTATCCTGAAGTGTCTCCAGCTCCTTGAGCACATCTGCTGGGATTATGTCCTTTCTGTCGCTCAATAACTGGCCAAACTTTATAAAGGTGGGGCCCAGCTCCACGAACGCCTCTTTGAGACGTTCGCCAAAGCTCGACCTTATGATATGTGGAGCCACCTCCTTCTCTTTTGAGAAGGTTCTGGATATCCTCCTCAAGAATGGCCTATGACTGATGAGCTCAGCCAACCCATAGCGGGTTGCTACCCTAATAATCTCTAAATACCGGGTAGATACTTTTTTTTTATTGCGTCTATTCAGAAAAATAGTCTCTTTCTCCCGTAGAAGTCTTACTGATCTAATTTCTTTTCAAGCTCGTTTATTTTCTTCGAAAGCTTTTCGATATCCTTTTTGGACGGTAAGTCGGTCTCTTTGATGTATTTATCCAGGCGCTGCTCGATAATCTCATCCAGTCTGGTCTGTGTCTCCTCAGATTCTTTCATCAAGTCATCTACAAACTTTTTGCCTTCTTCTTCATTCATATTGTATTCTTCGCTGATCTTTTTGCCGAATTCTTCGATTTTCTCTTTGGTCCGCATTGCTAGACCAAGTCCTACATAGAGTCCTTCTTGAAATACATTTCTTGGATTCTTCTGTTCAGCCATTATTAATTCCTCCTATTAAATAACTAAAACTTTCTATTACTAGTTTAAAAAACCATTTAAGACAGGTCAAATTTGAGTTCATAAATCTGAAATTCAAGGGGGGGGATCACTATTTGGGGTTTTATTCCGATGCAGAGGAATACAAATTCTCTATATACTCTACTTCGGCTAATTCACTTATTCGCAGCAGACGCTTCAGCGTGGCGGAACTATGGTGTTGCACCTCCGCTTCTAAGCGATATAAAACCCAAAGAGCATACTCTATTGCCTGCTTTTCTTTTTCTGAGTCAAGAGCCTTTTTCAGCAGATTCATCACCTCTATGGTGGCATCTATAGTACCTCTATGCATGCTGAGCGTGGTGAGCTCTCTCAGTTGATCCATCATTTTCTCCGGCCAATCCCGCGGAACCTGGCTGAAGGCCTTACGAAACAGATCCGAAGGGATAGGAGCGGCAGTTTCGATTTCCACACCGTGTTCCTCGCACATCTCTTCCAAATTTTCTGCAGCTTCCTGCTCAATTTTTATAGAAAAGCGGTAGGCGGAAAGTACCTCCGAGCCGGCCTGTGTAGCAGTAACCAGGGCACTCCCGTGGCGGAATACTATACCGGGTAATGCGGGAAGCAGGCTTACCAGGCGCAGTTTGTTCTTCAGCAACGCCATAACTTTTTCAACGCTTCGATCTCGTTTGTATCGGTCCTCGCCCACGGGATATAACACTTCGCGGAAAAACACTTTCACCCGGTCTATCATCTCCTGCGTAACTCCCTCCAATAGCCCTTCTTTGGCAATAGCAGGAATTTTCTGCAGGTTTTCTATGCGATACCTGCTGTCGAGCTCTTCTCTGAAAAAGCTGATAATCTTACTGTGAAGTATTTCCCGTTTATCATTGTCTGTATGTTTGTTCATTAGAGTTTAAATGGTAAGGAAGCAACGCGATATGATCAAGGTTGACATGCCCGGTAGGGAGAAAATTTAAACCGCCGCTGCGGGAGCCGCCCGGCTCCCGCACACAGGCGGCTACGGTTTTTCAACCACCCCTTCCGGCAAGCTCGCCACATGCTGGGCGATCTCTCCCGGTCTTGTGAGCCAAATCTCGTCTCTATGCTCTGCAATGTGCTCAATGGCACGCCGCAGCCGGCGTAGACGCAACGGCTGTCCGGCAATAAAGGTATGCAGTGAAATCGGACAGACCAGGGGATAGTCCTTGGAGTGCTCCAACTTTTCGTCAAAATCGTCAATAATCATGTCGGCAAAGGTCTCTTCGGAGACTCGTCGGTAGATAATCCCCGGCGAGTCGTTCACCTCCATGCTCGGGTAGGGGACCGACAGAATGTGGCCGGCCCGTGTCTTGAACCAGATCGGCTGGTCGTCAACCGGCCAGTCCAGCATATAGCTGTAGCCGTGCTCCTTCAGCAGGTCCGGAGTTACCACACTCTGCGAAATCCAGGGCCCCAGCCAGCCTTCGGGCTGTTTTCCCTCGTGCCGCTTGTAGTCCTCCGTGGCATCTCGGATCAAGCGGGTCTCCTGCTCCTCGTTCAGCTCGGCCTGCCGTTCGGAGTTCGTGCGGCCGTGGCAGACGAACTCGTCCCCCCGCTCTCTGAACGCATCGAAGACCTGCGGACAGAAGTCGTAGGCGGAGGTGTTGATGTTGGCGGTTAAGGGCAGATCGAGCCTGTCGAAAATCTCGAGCAGCCGCCAGACTCCGACCCGGTTACCGTAATCTCGCCAGGCGTATCCCCGGTGATACGGTGGAATCGATACGGCGGTAAAATCGGAACCCGGAAAGGCCCCGAACTCAAAGTGTTCGATATTGATCGCAAAGTAGACTGCTAGGCGCTTTCCGTTGGGCCAGTCATACACCGGACGATCAAAAATCGGCGAGTAATTGTAACGTCCATGCTCTGTTAATTTCATACTAAAATGATAATCTTCGGTCTAAGCGAATGCAAGCCTT
>JAASTM010000299.1 GCA_021767325.1 Spirochaetales bacterium | reverse complement strand
TATGACGGCGGCGACGAGCAGCAGTATTTCTTCGGCCGCTACTTCCTGATGGAAGCCGGTTACACCGATCTCAACCTAGGGCCTTTCGATATTCGACTCGGCCGTTCCGACCAGAACGATGCCGTCGATAACCCCTACAGCATCTATTTCAATTCCAACGATATTCCGAAAATGCTGGCGGATGTACGCTACGAAGGCGACCTGTTCTTTTACCAGACCCGCTGGGTAAGCCTGAACGACGACAGTAACCAGTATTATACCGGGTATAGCCCTGTTGAGGGTGCTACGCCGGATGTGTACTGGGTAGACCGCGGCATGAACTACAAAGTGTACGGGGTGAATGTCGGCGACTGGCGTTTTGGCTTCCAGGATTCGGTCATTTACCTAGACCAGGAGTTCGATCCCGAATACTTTTTCAATCCGATTCCCATGTATCTGATTCAGATTATCAACTCGAATCCCGGCCGTCCCTGGGGAGAGTACGGAAATGCCAAGAGCCAGATGGGCTTTTTCGCCGAGCGCACCCGCGAGGATGACTATGGGTCGGCCCAGATAATGATCGACGACCTGAACGGCAACTTTCTACCCACCGTTGATAACCAGCAGAACCTGACCAAAATGGCCTGGTCGGTAGGCGGACGGAAGGATTTTTCGTTCGGCACGATCGGGCTGTACCACGCCGGGGCCAGCAAGTACACCTTCCAGGCCACCTATGCCGAAGACAATGTCGGGGATGGAACGCCATCCGATGCCGTCGATGTGCATTATAACTATTATCCCTACGAATACACCTACTACCCGGTGAGCGTGTATAAGCTTGAATCCGGCGATTCGATGCCGCTGCATTATACCGATAATTACATCGGATATAAATACGGCGAGAACAATATCGCTTTCATGGTGGATTACGAAAATTCATTCGAAAAATCACTTATCGGCCAGTTTAACCTCTATTCGAGTCTGGAATGGATCTTGAACGGTTCCAAAGCCCCGAATAATCCCTGGCACGAGGGCAGCGACACTTCGGTGTCCAACATGGACATGGTGCTGCTCGACGGTACCATCGAGCAGGTGTTTGTAAACACTACCCGGTTTACTAAGCCGCTCGGCGGGTTCAATATTAACGTTGATCTGGTGCTGGGATATCGGATTAATGCGATGGCTCTCGAACAGCCGGACCCGAACGAGGCCTACATTTTCTATCCGCAGGATGGACAAAACGAGCCGATTGTCGAGCTGCGAATCGGCGGCACCTATACCTGGGATTTCTAAGGAGTACACATGATGCTTATAAAGCAACTTGAACGCACAACACTGTTGGTTCTATTGATGGGTATGATGCTGTCACTGCCCGTTTTCGCACAGAACGATGAATCCTCCTCCGACGAACCTGAAATGGAGGGACAGGGCTACCTTATTGCGAGCGAGCGAGAGTATCATATCGATGGGGTAACCCAGGATTACATCCTAGATAACTACATCGATTTTGATGAGAGTGAAGTCTTTCCTACTCGGGCTTCCCTGGAGGCGTACCTGCAGGATAAAGAGCAGGAAATCCTCAACCAGCGGATTTTCGACAGCGCCCGAATTGAATATACAATTGCAGCCCGCGCAGATAAGCCCGATCTGGTGCAGCTCGACGTGTACGTGGAAGATACCATGAATGTAGTGGTGTTGCCCTATTTCAAGTACGACTCGAACGACGGGCTGCTCCTGAGCCTGCGCGGCCGACATTATAATTTTCTTGGGTCGATGCAGCCTCTGCGGGCGAATCTCGACTACTGGTACACTGAAGACGGTAAACACGAGGTCAGTCTGAATTCTGAGTTCAGTATGCCTTTCAGGAAATGGGGACGCGAGTGGGTCTTCGATGTGTCGGAAGACGCGGTGTACACCCAGGACGAACCGCTTGACCTGAATCTCGGTACCGATCTGGGTGTGTACCTTCCGTTCTGGGATGTACGCTGGAAATTGACCTACAGCCAAGATTTTTACCTATATGATGACGGCGCCGACGATGAGGATGTGTACTACTTGCGTAGCGGCCTGAGTTTCGGCGGTGGCATTCCAACCGACCTTCAAATTGGAAAGCACGAGATAACCTACAGTCCGTCCGTTTCAACTAATATCGCATATAAACTCGAAGAGCAAATCAGCGAAGCCCGCAGAGGGCCTGATAGCAAGTTCAGTCATGGAATAAGCTTCGGACGGGTAGACTGGATCGATAATTACCGTCAAGGCTATAAGTTTTCACTTTCCAACTCAAATAGTTATAACTTCTATGAGAAAGATTGGGACTTCGGATTTGAAAGCGAGTTCCAAGGTCATTTGGCCGGCGACTGGATAGGCCTCAGCAGCCGCCTCCAGGGTTTCTACTGGATAGACAACCAGGAAGACGACGCCGGCGGCCCGATCCGCGGTGTACTCAACAGCCGCATCGATGACGTGGAAGCGGGTGCCTATCTCAACCTCGATGTGCCCTTCCCGATGTGGATCTGGTTTATGAGCCGCTGGTTTGAAGCCCAGATCTCGCCCTTCTTTGATGCCGCCTATTTTCAGTACGGCGGTTCGGAGCAAAATTGGAACCCCCTGTGGTATGGAGCCGGCCTCGAAGGCTTCGCCTACCTTAAAGCTTCACGCAGCATTTATCTGCGGGTGTCCCTGGGCATCGATATGCAGGCCATGCTGGAAGGCGGCGGTCTGACGGATCCTGCCCAGCGGGACGGCGATCCCCGCTACGAGCTCTACATCGGGCTTGGGCATCACTATTAAGCAAGATACCTTGTGAGCCGGAGCTCGCGCTCCCCAGCTCCGCGACGTAATGGGAAACCCGCTTGGACTCCAGCCCGGCGGGTTTTCTTTTTGTGGTTTATGTATCAATAAGATATAAACCGTTTCCGGATGTCTACTAACGGCCGCGGCGGTGTTCTTGCGCCGCAGAGTACAGTGATTCAAAAAAACGTCTGACTGTATTCTTTCCGAATATGTTGCGCACTGTTTTGAGAAATGGCGGTGGATCAATCATCTCGGTTTCTACGAAATTACGGACATAGGTGTGGGGCTCTCCGTTTAGAGAAACTTCTTTTACATACCATGAACCGAACAGGGTTTCGTATTTGCCATCGATGGATTTGACCAGGGCCCAGTGACTGGTAAAACTGCCGTCCGGGTACCAGGTTGGTACGCGATACACAATGTAGTGATACTTTTCTCCGATTCCCAAAAACTTAAATGAGTTAACTACTTCCTGATAATGAGCTTGGTTCCAATCGCGATTCGGGGTGAGGTCTTTTGTATAGGTCATATTCGGGTACACCGAATCCTCATTTTCTACATCAAGCAGCACGGCAATAAAGCTTTCAATCGGCAGGGGAAAGACCGCATGATAGTCGGTGTGCAGATTAACCCGGTCGGTCCCATTTTCCTGCCATTCCTCGAAGCTGTCGCTGACTTTTTGAGCAGTTGTAGAGAGACTGCTCAGATTAGAAATTGCTGCATTCTTGCGAAGCTTGAACTCATCAGGGGGGGTGAGCTGTGTATTTTTCCATTCAACTCCTGGCGAAGCTGAAATATTCAAGTTGGCATTGAGCAGAGTCAGGCTTAGCACGAAACCATAGATAAGAAAGCTATGAAGCGGTGGTGTTTTCATACGCTGTGGACTAATGTTGATTTATGCCGCACAGTTTGTCAATACTGCAGTTCATGAAGCTTTCTATACTCACAAAGAATTAACCGCCCCGCTTCAGCACGTTCTCATCTCAACAATTCCTGCTTCCTCACTTCCCGTACCGCCTCGGAGTCTTCCAGCTCCGTCCCGAGCCCTAAATACAGCCGTTCATAGACCTCGGCAAGCCTTTCGGCCCTATACCCCCCGGCCCGCGCCAATTCCCGCGCCCCCGCGGCACACTTTTCATAAAACTCCTCATCTTCCGACATCCTCAGCAGCTCCCCGGCCAATGCCGCAGCGTCCCCGGCCGAAAACAGGCTGCCGTTTTCTTCCACTAACTCACTTATTCCCTCAACCTCCGGAACAATCACCGGCCGTCCCAGGCCAATCGCCTCCAGCACGCTCACCGGCTGGTTTTCGGTTGTGCTGGCCGTTACCACCGCCCGTGCGTTCTGCAGCAGTCCGCTTTCCAGCAGCTGCCGGTGCACCAGACGGCCGGTAAAGCGTACTGCCCCGTCCATCCGGCCAGCCTGCCGGCGATACACGTCAGCCTCAGGCCCGTCTCCAACAATTACCAACCGCAAGCGCCGGTCTCTCCTCCAGGCCCGGTAAAATCCTTCCAGCAGCAAATCCACTGATTTT
>JAASTM010000298.1 GCA_021767325.1 Spirochaetales bacterium | reverse complement strand
GTGTGTGTGCATAACAGCGCCCGCAGTCAGATGGCGGAAGAGTATTTAAGATATTTTGGAAATGACCTGTTTGAGGTAGAAAGTGCCGGCCTCGAGCCCGGTACATTAAACCCGTATGTAGTCGAGGTTTTGCAGGAAGAGGGGATCGACATCAGCGCGAAACAGCCCCAAAAGGTATGGGACCTGTACAAAGCCGGCAATCTGTATTCGTACGTAATCACCGTCTGCAGCCGGGAAGCGGAGGAGAAATGTCCCATCTTCCCCGGTAAAACCCACCGCATCAACTGGCCCTTTCCGGACCCCAGCAAGTTCACCGGCAGCCACGAGGAAATTCTGCAGAAAACCCGTGAAGTGCGCAATGTCATCAGAGAGATGATCCAGCAGTTTATCGAGGCGTACAGAAACAATCAGGCTCCGCCGGAGTACCCCCGCTGAGCATTCCTTTTAATTATTAAGGGGGGAGGGCTGTTGGCCCTTGCCCCCTATGACCCTCATTTTAGCCGTATTTAACGCAGGAGAGCGGCGATTTTGTCTGCGCTTAGAACCTTACCGGCCGACTTCACATCGCCATCGATTGCCAGTGCTGGTGTCATCACCGCGCCCATCTCCATGATTTTGTCCGAATCGGTAATCTTTTCGATAGATGCCTCCACGCCGGCCGCATCTATGGCCGACTGTGCGTTTTCGGCAAGCTGCTGACATTTGGGGCAGCCGCCTCCGAGTATCTGAATTGTCATAAAATCCCTCCTATTGATATATAACTGTTGATTTTTATTTGTTATTTGGCTATATTACCAAATAAGCAATACTATGTAAAGTTACAAGGAAGCCTGTATATGAGTTCACAGTCCACAGATAAATCCACGCACGCCTCAGCAGTCCGAAGGTTCTGGTCCGAGAAAAAGAACCGGGTGCTTACGCTGCTGACCGGAGTGTTCCTGGCCACCTATTTTATCCCCTTCAGTAATGACCGCGTTTCGGCTGCCCTGCAGGAGTCATTCCTGATGCTGGCCGAATACGCACGTGAGCACGTGCTGCTCTGTTTAGTGCCGGCCTTTTTTATTGCCGGGGCGGTGATGGTCTTTCTCAATCAGCAGGCAGTCATTCGCTATTTGGGCCCCGATGCCCCCAAGCCCCTGGCCTACGGCGTCGCGTCGGTCTCAGGTACTATCCTGGCGGTGTGTTCCTGCACGGTGCTACCGCTGTTCAAGGGCATCTACCGCAAGGGAGCCGGCATCGGGCCGGCAGTGGCCTTTCTCTACTCCGGACCGGCTATCAACATTCTGGCCATTGTCCTGACGGCCAAAGTGCTCGGTCTGCAGCTGGGAGTAGCCCGGGCGGCCGGAGCAATCGTATTCTCTATCCTGATCGGCCTGAGTATGCACCTGATCTACCGCAGGGAAGACGCTGCCCGGGTGACTAATAAGGCTATGTTTTCATATGAAGCCGAGAACGAGGGACGAACCCTGGGTCAGAACGCCCTGTATAT
Organism: Spirochaetales bacterium; assembly: GCA_021767325.1. The sequence goes on along the minus strand of JAASTM010000298.1, from coordinate 2,821 downwards.
GCTCTCTATGATCGGAATTCTGGTTTTCATTAACTGGGCCCCCGCCGGCGGTGCGATGCCGGTATGGGATTTCATCTACCAAAGTAGATACCTCATCACAGCGGTTTTTGCAGCGGCGCTGGTCTTTATGTTGATCCGCTGGTTCCAGCGCAGCGAACTGACCGAGTGGGTCACAGCCACCCGCGACTTCGCCGTGCAGATTCTGCCGCTGCTGTTCGGCGGTGTCATGGTCGCTGGATTTCTGCTGGGTCGCCCCGGCCACATGGCAATTATCCCCGAGGCGTGGATATCCGCCCTGGTCGGCGGTAACTCGATTGGAGCCAACCTTGCGGCGGCGGTGATCGGTGCGCTGATGTACTTCGCTACACTGACCGAGGTACCGATTATGCAGGGTCTGATCGGCGCCGGCATGGGCAGCGGCCCCGCCCTGGCGCTGCTGCTGGCCGGCCCCTCCCTGAGCCTGCCGAACCTGCTGGTCATCGGCAGCGAGTTGGGCGCCAAGAAAACCCTCACCTACGCCAGCCTGGTGGTCCTCTTTTCTACCATCGTTGGCATGCTGTACGGCCAGCTGGTGTGATAATTAAATAAAAGCCGCACACCAGATCATTGTCGATAAAAAAGGCTTCCCCAATTACACCTCCAATAATACGTACGTGTTATAATTTTATAGGTGGATCTTATGAGATACTCAGCCACAAAGCTCCGGCAAAATCTGTACCACATACTCGACATGGTCATTGATGAGGGTAAAGTAGTCGAGATAGAAAGAAAAGGTCACATACTCAAGATCGTTTCAGAGTCACCTCTCTCTAAGTGGGACCGGCTTGAACCACACCAGATACTAAATGACGACCCTGAATCAATAGTAAGCACAGATTGGTCCGAGTATTGGAGTGGAGGAGAAGACGTGTGATTTACCTCGACACCCATGTTGTTAACTGGATGTATCAAAAAGACCAGCAATGATTCATCCAGCGAGGCTACTCGCTCATCGAAACCGAAGAGCTCATTATCTCTCCGATGGTACAGCTTGAAATCGAGTATCTATTCGAAATAAAAAAAAATAACTGAGAGGAGCTCGGTTATCATCGATTATATCCGATACGCCTTTCTCTGAAGTGGTGCAGCGGGCTGAAATGCTCAAATGGACAAGAGACCCGTTCGACCGGCTCATTACTGCCCAGGCGGATCTGCAGCAGAAGTCACTGCTGACAAAAGACGGCACCATCCACACCCACTATCCAGGGGCGGTGTGGTAAACCGGGTGTCTCTACATCCAGATTTCATGTCTTTACATCAGTATATTGTCTCAACTGTTGTCATCCTCCGCGCCCTCGTAAATCGTGTTGCGGATGTAATTCCAATCACCTTGCTGCACTTCGAGCATCACCGTTTCACAGATTTCTATAGTCGTTTTCATGTGAGAATTCTACAATATTAAAGGTCATATGTGAATCTTGATATGTGTACACATGTTACTTCATGGGGTGCTATGTTGTTGGAAGTATAGACGTTAAAATTGAGACCGGGGACCCAATAGCAGAGCTCCCCGGCCGGAAAGATAGCGTGAAATAGCTCAATAATTCAGTGCAAAGCCGAGGCGAATATCCGGCTGGACGGGGATCATTTCGCCGTCGATTGTTCCTTCCCATTCAAACCCGGGCCCTACATTGGCACCAACCAAACCCATAAGGCGAAAGTTCTTCCCAAAGCGGAAAGCCGCCTCTACCGACAACTCAATACGCGGACCAAATAACATTTCAGTATCAGCACTCTCTGTCACATCTTCAGTTTCATTGTATATATCTACATTACCACCGCCCATTTGAGCACCAATACCTACCTGCGGGCCAATACTCAGACCTCCGGCGGCTGTCCCCAGATCAATACGATAGCCATATTTCGATAACAGAAAAATTGTTCCGCAAAAAATATTCTCTATACGATAGTTTCCTGTAGTACCAAAAGTTACCTCATCCCAACTAGTCTCCAAGTAGTAGTCATCTCCACCTGAATACAGTAAAAACTGAACGCCGACTTCATACCCAGTATAGAACCCGCCCCGCTTGGCAACGTTCATACCATTGAAGATGCGAATTTCAACACCCGGTACTAACAAGGACTCTTCCTGAGCAGCTCCTGCTGTCGGGATTTCAATATCCGTCGGCGCCAGAATAACCCCATAGGTCGGCGAGGCGAAGCGCTTTTTCCAGCCCTCCTCCTCGAATGCGCCGTCTTGCCCGAAAACCGCCGCCACAATTCCGCCTAAGAGCGCTACTACCAACAAAAGAAACACAACTCGTCGCATACTCACACTCCTTTGTCGTACTTATTCACAGATACACATGTATAAGTATACCACGGGTTGTATTGCGACAAAGATGATTTTTTTATGCTATTCGGGATAAAAAGGAGAATTGGTCGAAATGAGCATCGAAACTAAAGATGCGGGAGATATCATGGTTGCTCATAACCGCTGCATGGACCGCATCACGGGCGGAGATGGAAGAATAGGTTACAAAAAGGTCTTTTGCCCGCAGCATATCAGCCGCACTGATTTCAAAAACTTCATCTACAAGCCCTAACAGGGCATCGAAGGCCGGCTGGATTGCATCCATCCGTCGGATTGCGGAATAGCGATGCAGAATTTCTTGCAGTACCTCGGCATCGCTTACAAGGCGCTCTTCATCCCGCACAAATCTCTCGAGCAGCGATATAGTCGTGGTCTTATTCGGGTGTTCGGAACCGATGAGATACATCGGTATATTCGAATCAATAAAAATCAATGCTGCAGCCCTTCGAGATAATCGGACTCGATATC
>JAASTM010000297.1 GCA_021767325.1 Spirochaetales bacterium | reverse complement strand
GGTGCAGAATTCGCGAATATCTTCCTCACTGCCGGGCTCCTGGTGTGCAAACTGGTTGCAGGGAAAGCCCAGTATTTCCAGTCCCTGGTGGCGGTACGCTTCATAGAGCTTCTGCAGTTCGCCGTACTGGGGAGAGAAACCGCATTTACTGGCGGTGTTGACGATCAGCAGGGTTTTGCCGCGAAACTCCTCCATGGAGACTTCGCGACCGTTGATATCATGTGCGGTAAAATCATATATCGAAACTTCCATTATTATCTCTTTTATTGCAAATGTTGAATAAAAGGATAGTGTAGGTACCGGCTTACTGCAAGAGGCACATAGTAAGCCGGCAACAAATCATAATGAAAACTATCGAGTCTCAATCAGTTTTGCGGTCGGCTTGTTTGAAAACCCGAGATAGGATCCGATCACCCCCCAGGTGGTAAGGCCTCCACCTAAAAGAAGCATACCTGATGAGTCTTCCATGTCGGCTCCTAATATCAGGGTTAATGGACCTACGAGGAGGCTGGTAATTCCAGACATAATAAAAGGAATTGCAGTTTTCCCCCAACCTTGCTCAACCTCCCATACTTGAGTCCCGCCAGTTGCATTGACCTTAAACCTTCCATTGAACCAGGCATTATTAGTCAGCTGGAACTGATACGTTCCCCCATCAAGGGTCAACTCTGCCGGAGCCTCACATATGAGCTTCGTACTTACCCCGCTACCGCTGACACTCACCGTATTCCCATATACTCCGGAACCGGTTGCTACCATAGAAGATTCGCCTGATACAAGATATAGCGGCGTTGTGGGCTCCGGCGTTTGTAGAATCAGCTTTGTTTGCGCACCAGCAGTTTCCACACCCGCAGACTTTTCGACTTTTATTTGTGCATACAGAGGAGAAGACGCCAGAAGTAGAACACATACACCCATCCACAATTTGTTCATAAGCCCTCCATTACAGCTCACTCTGATTTAATGTCACTAAAATACTATAATGGAAAACATTGCAAAACAAGCAGAAAAAAATTTTCCTCAGTTGAAGGGCTCTGGAGTTATTCAAGATTTAAATTGTATTGGGTAATAAATCTCTATCTCACCTGATTTTTTCCGGCGCAAATCCCGGGATCCGCAGCTTCTCATCCACCATATCGCTCAGCTTTGAGAGAATGAAGGTCAGCCCCACATAGATAAAGGCGACGATCAGATAGGTCTCCATGTAGCGGGCGTGAGTCGAAGCCAGGTGCTTGGCCTGGGTCATCAGCTCGGGGGCCTGAATAACGAAACCGAGGGAAGTGTACTTCAACAGGTAGATCAGCTCGTTAGAAAGGGCCGGTATCGAAAAGCGCAGGCCCTGCGGAACGAGAATAGTAAAAATCGTCTCCCAGCGGCTCATTCCCAGGGATTGGGCAGCTTCGATCTGTTCATAGGAAATAGCCTTGAAACCGCCCTTCATGTACTCTACCTGATAGGCGGTGCTGTTCAGAATAAAGCCGATGAAGGCGGCCGTGTAAGGGGTAATGGTGATGCCCAAAGGCAGTAAAAACTTCGGCAACCCGTAGTAGATCATATAAAGCTGGACCAGCAGAGGAGTCCCCCGCACCAGCTCTACATATACGGTCACGATCTTGTACCAGAAGCCGTGGGTGTAAAGCCGAATCAGACATAGGGGAATCGCCGCAAAAAAACCGACTACCATGCCGACGAAAGTGAACAGCAGGGTAAATATGAGCCCGTAGCCGAGTTCGGGAGCTATTTCAATGAAATATTCAATCAACGCTCTTCCCCCTATTCGCCGTAGAGTTCGGTGATCTTGTGCAGGAACTCGCGGGTACGTTCTTTTTTAGCGTTCCTGAGGATCTCTTCGGGTGGACCATCCTCCACGATGTGACCATCTTCCATGAAGATGATGCGATCGGCCACCGCCCGTGCAAAGCCGATCTCGTGGCTGACTACCAGCATGGTCATACCAGCCTGCGCGAGGTCCTTCATAACCGCCAGCACTTCGCCGGTCAGCTCCGGATCGAGGGCTGAGGTGGGCTCATCGAACATCATGATCTTCGGGTCCATCGCCAGCGACCGGGCGATGCCCACGCGCTGCTGTTGGCCGCCGGAGAGCTCAGCTGGAAATTTCTCCATGTGGTCTTGCAGGCCAACCCGGGTAAGCTCTTCGATCGCTTTTTTGCGGGCCGCCTCCCGGGACATCTTCTTGACTTTGTACAAGCCGACCTCCACATTACCCAGCGCGGTCAGGTGATTGAACAGGGCGAAGTGTTGAAACACGAAGCCCATCTCCTGCCGGATTTTGTTGATATCGCTGTGTTTGTCGGTAATTTCGCGCTCGTCCAGCCAGACCCTCCCCTCATTCGGCGGGGTCAGGGAGTTGATGCAGCGCAGCAGGGTGCTCTTTCCGGTTCCGCTGGGGCCGATAATTACCACTACCTCACCCCGTTTTACCGTAAAAGATATTTTATCGAGAACCCGGTTCGTTCCGAAGTTTTTTACGAGCTCTTTTACTGTTAAAATGTGTTCAGTTCCCATATACGCTACCTTCTCTCCAGTTCAAAACCGGGAATTTTCAATTTTTCGTCCAGCATTTCAAAGAGTTTGTTGGACAGCACGAATAATCCGAAATAGATGAGTGATACCGGAATCAGCACTTCGAAGAAGACTTTTCCCATTGCCGAGTCGATAATCCCTCTGGCCTGCGTCAGCATCTCCGGTATCGCCACCAGATAGGTGATGGGAGAGTCCTTCAGAACGATGGTAGCCTCGTTGGTCAGACCTGGAATCGAGAGACGCAGGGCCTGTACGAATACAATCGTGAGTATGGCCTGCCATCTGCCCATTCCGAGCGACCGGGCGGCATAGTACTGATCGCGGCTGATCGACTGAATCGAACTGCGGAAAATCAGCGACTGGTACGCACTGCTGGTAATCCCCAGAGCCAACACCGCCGCCGGAAATGGGGGAATGGCTATCTGAAAGGCCGGATTGCCGAACAGTTCGCCTACATGCCGCAGCCCGAAGTAAAAAATAAACAGTGTTACAATGTGCGGAGTCCCGCGGAAAAATCCCTCATACAGCTGTATGAGAAATCTGATCGGCTTGCTGCCGTAGGTACGGCCGATCGACAGCGGAACTCCCAGTAAGAAACCAAGCAGGAGACTGGCCACCGTTACAGCGATGGTGACCAGTGCTCCCTTCCCTATAGCTATTGCTGAATAGAGAACAAATTGTCCAAGATCTTCCATTTACTCCCCGATTACGATCCGAAGTATTCTTTAATCAGTTTATCCCAGGTATCGGAATTCTTCACCTTTTTTAAAGCACTGTTCAGGTCGTCCAGCAGGGGAGAACCCTCTTTGACTGCCAGGCCGTAGGCTTCATCGGTGGGAATGACAAAAATCATTTCGGTAGGTCGGTTCTTTTCAAAGGCTTCGGCTACCGGTTTATCCAGCACGATTACATCCACGTTTTTGTTTTCCAGGTCCTGAATACACTCGATGTATTTTCCGTACTTCTGGATCTTAGCGTTGGGGGCATTTTCATCGGCCCAGAAGGCACCGGTGGTGTCGTTTTGTACGCCAATGGTGATATCGGAACTGTTGAGATCGGAAGGCTTGCTCAAGCCTAAATCATCGCCTTCACGCACCAGCGCGGCCTGATCAGCAACGAAATACGCTTCGGTAAAATCGACCCGCTCTTCACGTTCATCGGTAATCGTCATACCGGCAGCAATTACATCGATAGTGCCGGTGCTCACAGCTTCGATCAACGCATCGAAGTCCATATCTCTTATAACCACTTCGCGTCCGAGCTCTTCACCGATAGCTTTCATCAAGTCGATGTCGAATCCTGTTACCTCGCCCATTTCGCGGTATTCAAAGGGCCGGAAACCGGCTGAGGTACCTACTACCAGCTCGTCTTTGCCTTCCTGCGCACCGCCTGCGAACAGGGCGCCGCCCAGGACGAACAGCACTACTAATACTGCTACTAACTTTTTCATCGCCTTCCTCCTAAATAAATATACATAGTATCTCTATAAATATACATACTATACATTATTGGATTTTGCAAGAACTTCGTTGAAACAAGCGTATTTTTAATGCACAGACCGGGGCAGGCCCTGTGCCCGGTGGTCTGTCTATGCCGCCCGGCGGGCACTCCGATTCAGGAAATAGCGCTGTACCTGCGCCGCCAGCATACCGGCCAGCATGAGGGCTGCCCCGATAATCTTGAGCGCTACGGTAGCCTCGCCCAACAGGAGCACCCCGCCGATCAGCGCGAAGACCGACTCCAGGCTGAGGATAATCGCCGCATGGGCCGGAGGGGCATCCTTCTGGGCAATCACCTGCAGC
>JAASTM010000296.1 GCA_021767325.1 Spirochaetales bacterium | reverse complement strand
GCCGGCTTGAGTTCATCCCGAAACTCCCGCTGGGTGTACATATCCAGCAGCTGTTCGGTATACTCCGGTTGGCCAGAGACCCCGATAGCTTTGATAGCAGCCGAGGCTACCTCTACCCGCGGGTCGTCTATCATTTCGAAGAAGAGCTGGGTGATGGAATCATTCTGATACCCCTCGAGATACCTGATGAGCTGCAGCACTATTTTTGTATCGAGGTTGTCGTATTCGCCGAGCCGATCGAAGGCCTCGTCGACCAGGTTTTCGTTTTCTAAAGTATCAAAAAAATCGGTAATAGCCGTTTGGATGTCGGTATTTGATGTGTCTGTAAACAGATCTTTCAGGGGATCGAAGTAATTCTCATTTTGCTCTTCCTTGAGCTGCGCGATCAGCTCCAAGATCTGGGAGTCGATACCGTACTGAATGGTGAGGCTGCGTTGCTCCTCTAAGCTTTGCTCCGGTTCCTCTTCCTCAGTGGAGTTCTGATCCTCCTGAGTGAAAAGAGGCTGTACGACGAGCAGCAGCATAAGCAGCAAAAAAATGGTACGAATAATGTTCATTATCCTTCCTTCTCGGCTTTTCGTTTAAAGCGCTTGAACAAATAGCTTAGCATCTCTACTTTCAAGAGTCGATATAAGAGCACATACATGGCTACTAGTACGGCCACTTCGGCCAGCAGGATTCCGAATCCAACAAAACTGCTGCCGTTCCTCCAATAGGGTCCGAACAGGTTTTGCATTTGAAAAATCACCAGACCGACCGGAACAGAGGCAGCGCAGACCTTTAGAGCAGTAAGACCGAGTGAACGCAGCGGAATACCCCCGAGCTGACGGTAGGCGTAGGCAAAGAGTACGATCAATCCCAGTGTAAAGGAGATCGAGTTGGCTATTGAGAGCCCGGCAACCCGTAAATAGGTCTCTTTCAGAATAAGTGAGAGGGTCACATCGACAATGAGCACTCCCAATGCAACGTAGAAAGGAAACGCATACTGCTTGGAACTGTAAAAATAGCGCTGCAGGAAGTTGAATGCACCGACACTGAACAGTCCGTAGCAGAATCCGGTCAGCACAAAAGCCGTCAACTCCGTATCTTCGGTGCGAAACATTCCCCGCTGAATAGCAATAGAAATAATCTCCCGTCCCATCAGGCTCATAACCAGGGCCGAAGGAATCAGAAGCGCGAGTAAAAAGCGTATGCCGTACTGTACACTCTCACGCAGGCCCTGAAGGTCGTTTTGCGATACCTGCCGGCTCATTTTTGGAAACAGCACTGTAGTAATCGAAGTAGAGAAAATTCCGAATGGCAGCTGCCAGAAAACCAGGGCATACGACAGAGCCGAAGCGCTTCCGGTCTCCAATCCGGAAGCAAAAATAAAGGCGACTTGCTGGTTGACAGTGAATACAGAGGATGTGGCCACGACCGGGGCCCACTGCCGCATTATCCTTCTAAAATCGGGGTTCTGCAGGAAGTCGAAGGCCGGAGCCAGAGTGTATCCCATTTTTCGAAACAGAGGATACTGAAAGGCCACCTGCCCTGCTCCGCCAACCAGTACTCCCACCGCCATCGAATAGATTCCCAATGAGCGGTGTAAAACGATGATCGAGGAAATAACGGCAACCGAAAAGATTATAGGCGTTATCGCCGGAATAAAGAAGCGGCTGTGTGAGTTGAGAACCCCGATGAGAACTGCACTTACACTTATAAAAAGCAGATAATTTATGAAAAAACGAAAGAGCTTTGTCGACAGTGCCAGTTGTTCGGCATCTTTGAACTGGGTGAGCACAAACTGTATCAGCGGACCGGCAAAGACTACCGACACAATGCAAAGCGGAATTATTATCAGCAGCTGAAAACCGATCAGATGTCGTACCAGCTGCCGGGACCGGCTGGCCTCGGTTCCTTCCTCGACAATTGCTTCGGAGAGTACCGGAATAAAGGCCGAAGAGAGCGCCCCCTCTGCCAGCAGTTTTCGCAGGTTGTTTGGTACGGCAAAGGTCACATTGATGATATCCGCCTTACCGGTGGCGCCAAAAATGGCGGTGATTACTGCAGTTCTGAGAAACCCGAGTATCCTCGATACGAAGGTACTCGACATGACTATGAAGGTAGCAATGGTGCTCTGACCGGTACTCTGTTCTTTCATGTGTTTTTATTCTTATCGGCAAAAAATCGTGTGAGATATTCCCGCTTGAAGTCGTTAAAACGGTTCTCCCGGATTGCAGCATGGATCTGTTGAACAAAATCGTACAGGTATTGGAGATTGTGTTCGGTGGCCAGCATCGAGCCGAGAATTTCATTTGTTTTGAACAGGTGCCGCAGATAACCGCGGGAGTACTGGCTGCAGGCCCGGCAGCCGCAGCCCGGCACTATCGGTCCCTTATCCATGCGGTGCTTGGCTTTCTTGAGGGCGATCATGCCGTCATCGGTGAATACCGTCCCGTTACGGGCTGTTCGGGTAGCGAAGACACAGTCGAACATGTCGATACCATTCTCTACAGCACTCAGGATATAGTCGGGTGTACCGATCCCCATGAGGTAACGCGGCTTGTCCGCTGGCAGCAGCTCGCCGGTATACCCGAGAAACTCTTCGAACTGCGGAAAGGTCTCGCCGACCGAGAGCCCCCCGATGGCTACCCCCGGCAAATCAAGCTCGAGAATTTCTTCAGTGCTGCGTTTACGGAGGTCTTTATAAAAATTTCCCTGGATTATACCGAACAGCTGCCCCTGCCAGCCATCGGCGCGCTGTTGCCAGCGCTCTTTACTGCGGGCTGCCCAGCGAGTGGTGAGTTCGAGGGCCGATAAGGCCTTCTTGTAGGTAATATCAGGCGGTGTGCACACATCCAGGCACATTGCAATGTCACTCTTGAAACTCTCCTGAAGATCGACGACATCCTCCGGTGTCAGCATGTGGTAGGCACCATCGATATGCGAGCGGAAACGGACACCCTCCTCCTTAATTTTCCGAAAGGGAGCTAAACTGAAGACCTGAAACCCGCCACTGTCGGTGAGAATGTTACCCTGCCAGTTGCTGAACTCGTGCAGACTGCCGTAGTGGTCGATCACCTCCTGTCCAGGCCGCAGATAGAGATGGTAGGTATTCCCGAGAATAAGATTATATCCCATTGCGGCAATGCTCTCGTGGAGCATTGCTTTTACGGTGGCATTGGTTCCTACCGGCATGAACATCGGCGTCGGTACACTGCCGTGCGGCAGTTCGAGTATTCCGGTGCGGGCGCGGCTGCCCGTATCGTTATGAGTGGTTCTAAACAGCATGAAGTTTCCTCTTATGTTTTAGCGTGTCTCAGCAGTACCGCGCCCAAGGCGAGAAAAAACAGTACTGCCGCCCAGGCTCCGGTTGCCGGTTCGATGATACCCTGTTTTGCAAACAAACCCAAGATCATATCGCTGACGTAATAGACAACCGATAGGATCAAGCTGGCCATGAGACTCATGAGTAAAATGTTCTTTTTGAACCGGCTGCCGATAGCCGCTGATATAAGTATTACTATACATGGAGTTAGCGCAAATGAAAAGCGTTTGTAGTAATCTGTCAGTGCGGCTTTGTAGCCGCTGCGCCCGGATTTACGGAGGGTCTCGATCCATGCACGGGCTTCGGAATAGTGCAGCTCTTCGATGTTCTTTGTCTTGCGCTGGAAGTGAAAAGGGGTTACATCAAAAAACGGCGCATTCATTCGAACCGATGAAACCTGTTGCATTTCAGAACCTTCGGAGGGGCTGTATTCAGTCACATCGTGGAGTGTCCACGCCGCTGCGCCCGTCTCACCCGCTATATACTCCGCCCAGCCGGCTTCAATTCTTCCCAGAAATTTTCCCGCATTATCTCTGCGCAGGATTGTAAGCCCTGACAGGGTTTTGGCATTGTCATTGTAATAGTCAGCGTAATACACATTCCGGTTTCCCTCACCGATAACGGTGATATCGGTATTACTGTATGAGATTTTCTGTCCCAGCAGTTCCCGGGAGAGCTGGTTTTTGGCAGCGTAGGTATCGATAACCAGGGCTTCGTGGAAAAAGAAATACCCCACACTCAACAGGATGCCCAGAACCAGCAGGGGGAGAATAAATCGGATAAAGGAGATGCCGGCGCCCAGTATAGATATGAGTTCATTACGGGCATACAGGTTTCCCAGAGTAAATGAAACGGCGAACAGGAGTGCCGGGGGCAGCGCGAAACTGGTACTCTTGGGCAGGTACAGCCACGCCACCTGCAGAATTTCCTTTACAGAGGCATCGTTATTCAGGTACCGCCACAAGTTTGCAAAGATATCTACCATTTCCAGAGTGAGCACGAAAAACAGCAGAGCGATGAAAAAAATGGGTAAGAAACTGCGCAGCAGCATCGAGTGC
>JAASTM010000008.1 GCA_021767325.1 Spirochaetales bacterium | reverse complement strand
CGCCCTGTGCACGAAGGTCGGGCTTCTCGCATAATTGTGCGTACTGGGGCTTGGAGCTACGTCATAGGTACCCATGGATGCATGGTGCCGGTGCGTTCCTCGCTACACTGCGGTACGCACCTGAAGCGAGCAATGAACTTGGGCACGTACCGCACCCTGGTCGGAAGCTTCGCTTCCTGCTCGGGTATGCAACCGCAGGAACGAGGAACGCGCCCGGTGAATGACCAGCCCAAATACGCTGTACCTCGATGCTGAAAGTCACTGAAATTCAGGCTGAAAAACGATGACTTTCGGCATCGGGCTACAGTGGTTAAAGACAAGGATGGGGTGCATTGAACACCGGCACATAGTCTAAGTGCGCATGAATTTCAGCATGACAGCAAATTCCCCGTGTGAGCGGGCAAAGCGGAAACCCCGCAGGGGCCGCTGCCCCAGCCGGGCGATTGGCAATGAGCCCGTAAGCTGGGGCGTGCAACCGACAGACAGTTACTCGCGTTGCCCTATACTCACTCTAATAGCCGGCCCCGAGGAGTTGCAGCGAAGCACGCTACCCCGGGCGGGCTGCCACTATGGCCCTCCCACTTAAACCCAGTTTTATAAAGCTACCACTCTGCGCCCTGCCCGGGGGCACACCCGCACATTATCTCCCTACACCGGCAGGGCCGGGGGGCCTACAACAGCTTCTGTTTGATCAGGCGGACTGCCTCTACCGGCTGCAGCTCGATGGAGTCTATGGTCAGGTCGGGGGTGAGGGGCTTTTCGTAGGGGGCGGAGATGCCGGTAAAGTTTTGGATTTCGCCGCCGGCCGCCCGCTGATACAGCCCCTTGGGGTCGCGGCGCTTGCACTCTTCCAGGTCGCACTGTATGTGCACCTCCTTGAAGGCTCCCGCCGGGAAGAAGCCGCGCACGGCATCGCGCACCTCGCGCTTGGGGCTGATGAAGGAGCAGATGACGGTAATCCCCGCATCGTACATAAGCCGGGCCACGTGCCCTACCCGCCGGATGTTCTCGCGGCGGTCCTGCTCGCTAAAGCCCAGGTCGCCGCTTAGCCCGTGGCGCACGTTGTCCCCGTCCAGCAGATACACCTGCCGCCCCTCGGCAAACAGCTGCTCCTCCAGCTCCTTGGCAATGGTGGTCTTGCCCGAGCCCGAGAGCCCGGTGAGCCAGAGGCAGGCGGCCGGGTGACCGTTTCGCTCTTCGCGCATCTGCCGCGTAACCTTTCTCTGTTCCCACGTGACATTGCTCGACATCTCGATAGCCGGCCGCGCCCCGGGGGCCTCATACTCTTTTACCTGCCCCCGAATCATACCCGCCGCAACAGTTCTATTAGTAGCCGGATCTATTAACACAAAGCCCCCGGTTTCCCGGTTGCGATCGTACTCATCGAAAAACAGGGGCGAGGCGGTCTCTATCTGCACCCGTCCTATCTCGTTCAGCTCCAGGGTATCGGCACTCTTATCCCGGTGCAGGGTATTAATGTCGATTTTGTAGTTCAGCTCCCGCACATACGCCGACACCAGCCTAGTAGTCTGCTGCAGCAGGTAATGGTTGGTGGTAGACAGGCTCTTCTCCTCGTCCATCCAGCTTAAAGTCGCATCAAACCTCGTATCCACATAGGGGATATTGTTTTTGCGCACTATCATATCCCCCCGGCTAATGTCTATCTCGTCCTCCAGGGTCAGAGTAACCGACTGCTGGTCGAAGGCCTCTTCCAGATTACCGTCGGCGGTCACTATCTCTTTGACCCTGCTTTTCATACCGCTGGGCAGCACCTGCACCTCTTCCCCGGGTTTAATGGTTCCCGAGCTAATGCGCCCGGCGTAGCCGCGGAAATCCAAGTGCGGCCTTATTACGTATTGAACCGGGAAACGGAAATCCACCAGGTTGCGGTCGGCGGCAATGGTCACCGTCTCCAGATGCTTCAACACCGTCTGACCCTGGTACCAGGGCATGTTGATGCTGGGATCGACCACGTTGTCTCCGGTCAGGGCCGACACCGGAATAAAGGTAATGTCGTGCACATTCAGCTTCTCGCTAAAAGCGGTGTACTCATCTACAATTTTCTCATACACCTCCTGCGACCAGTCCACCAGGTCCATCTTGTTCACCGCCACCAGAATGTGGGGAATACCCAGCAGGCTGGCAATAAAGCCGTGGCGCTTACTCTGGGTCAGCACCCCGTTACGCGCATCTATCAGCACCACCGCTAAATCGGCAGTACTGGCCCCGGTAACCATATTACGGGTGTACTGCTCGTGCCCCGGGGTATCGGCAATAATAAACTTCCGCTTAGGAGTAGAAAAATAGCGGTAGGCCACATCGATAGTAATGCCCTGCTCCCGCTCACTGCGCAGCCCGTCGGTCAGCAGCGCCAGGTTCACATTCTCCTCGCCCCTCAGCTTACTGGTCTTCTCCAGCGCATCCATCTGATCCTGAAAGATCTGCTTACTGTCATACAACATCCGCCCAATAAGCGTACTTTTCCCGTCGTCCACACTGCCCGCGGTAGTAAAGCGCAGCAGCTCCCGCTTAAGATAGTTCTCGGTGGTGAATGCTTCGTCTACCTCTTCCGGGGCCACCGGGGCAGGAGTGGCGGGGGTGGTGCCTGGGGCCGGTGTGTCTTTGTTTTCTTTGTGTGTGCTGCTTTTATCTTTTGCCATAGTTATTTTGCTCCATTCATGGATGTACTTATTCTGTTCCGATTTTTAATTTTAATTTATTTCTCAGCTCTTTTACGTCACTAAGCGGCATAAATAGTTCTCGCATTGTTCAAAATTGTATTTCTTCTGTAAGGATTTTTTATCGCCTCTTTTTCAACAATATCAACCCGCCGATGAAAAAGCTTCTCAAACTCTTGCTTTATTTCCATTATGTCAAAATAGCTAAAGTCTGCATCATCTTCAAATACAACCAGCAGATCTACATCACTGTCGAACCGAATAATGCCAGTTCTTTTATGTGGTACAAGTGAGAAATTCGTTCTATTTCATTTTGATCAAACTCTAATGTCATGTGACTACTCCTATATCCTCAAAGCAGCTTCACTGCGCTTGACGTCGGCCACCACTTATATATTTTCCGATTAGCCGCATAGGTAGCGCCCCCCAAAACACTGTACCTCGATGCTGATAGTCAATGAAATTCAGGCTGAAAAACGATGACTTTCGGCATCGGGCCCAAGCGGTATGGGACATGTATACGGAAGCTGTAGAACTTTGGTTGGCTTAACATCTGTAGCCCAAGCTTGAGGGGGCGCAGCGCCTGGCCACTCACTGCGTTCGTTGCTCAGATCAGGAACGCACCGCCAGCATGCATTCGGGCCCGAGGATTTGGAGCGGAGCAAGCAACCTCGGGAGGGCTGTGGCTATGCTGTGTGAAGTTCCCGAACGTGGAGGATTTCATCCTTTTTCATCAACCGCACATCTTCAGATTGAAGTGTTATTACTCCAAGTGTAGTTCCCTCTCCGGACACAAACTCAACTTCTACAGCAGATTTATCTTCATATGTATGTACGACTACTCCAATGTCTCCACGTTCTATTCCATGGTCAGGAATATCTTTATTTACTACAACCGTGTCCAGCTCTCTCATATCTTTCTCCTTCATCGGTCGGGGTACGCAGTTATGAATCTTGGAATTGACGACCCCTCTTCTATCAGCCAGATAGTAGTTACAGCTACGGGTTTCCCGAACCTCTCGCCAACATTCCCTTTCACAATATACTTGATTCCATATTCGGTTTCAATTTTTCTTGCCACGTAATTTTCTTTCAGTATTGAATAAATATCTTCTATAAAAAAGTCTCTATTGCTTATAGTATAACCGACCTGTTCGAAGAAAAGGGCTTTGGTTTTACCGATTGGATGTGTTTTTGATAATATGTAGCCTTCAATCTTATCAGTTGGAATAAGCGCATTATGATAATTGGGTACTTTCATAGTCTTTTAATCATGTAATCTACACCATGCAACCGGGGGCATAGTACATCACTTCGTCTTTTACAAAGTGCAGTTGAATGATTTTGGGAATGTCATGCTCCTCATCAAAGTGACATTGTAACGCCTCTACAATATTCTTCTTGAGTTCCTCTACGCTCTCACCCTCGGTAATAATGCTGAGTCCTACGTCAACGGCTCTTGCTGTATATACACCTTCGAGATTTTCTTCTATTAGGAACAGTATTTCACTCATTGTAAGCAAGCACCATCTGTTCCACTGCGTCTTTAATTACTTCAGTCCGTTCAATGAGCTGCCCCATATAGCCACCAGAGGATAATTTGGTATATTTTGCAGTTAAATTATTTATCATAATAAATCTTCGCGCTGCCCTGAAAAAAACACAGGTCTTATCTGTACTGTGGGACTGGGCAATGAACTATAGAACAGCGGCATAGGTACCAATATATGCTGTACCTCGATGCTGATAGTCAACGAAATTCAGGGCGAAAAACGATGACTTTCGGCATCGGGCTACAGGGGTAAGGGGGCCCTGTAGACAGGGCTTAGCCCGGGGGACGACAAGGCTATTTCTATGGATAAAACATTTTTAACGCTTTACCTCGTTCAGTTTCTTTTATGTCCTTAAAATCTTTATCATGGGTAACAATATAGTAGCTCTTATTGATCGCCATAGCGGCAATCAAACAATCCAATTGCATTTTACGCAGTTTGTTTTTATCTCGTACTTTTTTGTTCTCTGCCCACTGCAGCAGAATGTAATGAGAAATCTTCCAGTCTTCAGTATTGGGAACGTGCGGATTGCCGCCGATCAATTGGTGTAATTTATTTCTCTTAAATTTGGATAGTCTATAATTACGTGCACTTTCGACTAAAGAAACTACATTGTGTTCGATGTCAAAACTGCGCATTATTGTCTTTAACTGACGACGTTCGGTTACATTCTTAAATTTGAATCTATGTAGGCGAACATTTTGTACCTACTTTTATTTATTCAGACTTTTCTTCTTGAAGCTCTTTTAGTTTCTTCTCAACATCGATTTCATCTTTGAGTATTTTTATTATAGTTCTGTCAATATATTTTTTATCGACATTGTTGAGCTCCGCTATCTTGTCGACTATCTCTTTTGGTATATTTATTGTTATTTTCTCTTTAGTTTCACTCATACTGTTGACCTCCTATATCCAGCTTACCTATACCCTTAATTGCATTATCATTCTAAAGAATATCCCCGCCCTACTTATCTGTCAAAGAGTTCTGATGGACTATTATGCTTTTTTGTCACAAAAAGCCTCAGAAATAAGCTATTAAATTTGGTAGGGGTGTTTCCACCTACTGAGTATTAGAAATAGCCCAGTTTTTTGCGATCTTCCATGGCCGCTTCGCTGCGCTTGTCGTCGGCCCGGCCGCCGCGCTCGGTGGTGCGGGTGGCTGCAATTTCCTGGATGATGTCCTCGAGGCTGCGGGCCGGAGATTCTACCCCGCCGGTGCAGGTCATATCGCCGATGGTCCGGAAGCGCACTTCCAGCTCTTCGGCCTGCTCGCCCTCCTGTAGGTGGTTGTAGTCGCCCAAGGCCAGGATGGTGCCGTCGCGACGCACGATAGTGCGCTTGTGGCTGAAGTAGAGGCTGGGCATGCTGATGCCCTCCAGGGCAATGTACTGCCACACGTCCAGCTCGGTCCAGTTGGATATGGGGAAGACCCGGAAGTGCTCGCCCATCTTCTTCTGGCCGTTGAATATGTTCCACAGCTCGGGGCGCTGGTTCTTGGGGTCCCACTGGCCGAAGCTGTTTCTGAAGCTGAAAAAGCGCTCCTTGGCGCGGGCCTTCTCTTCATCCCGTCGGGCGCCGCCCATGGCCGCATCGAACTTGTACTCCGTGAGGGCATCCAGAAGGGTCACCGTCTGCAGGCCGTTGCGGCTGGGGTTGGGCCCCTCCTCTTCCTGCACCCGGCCCCGGTCGATGGACTCCTGCACGGTCTTTACTATCAGGTTGGCGCCCAGCTCTTCCATCAGCTTGTCGCGAAACTCGATGGTCTCCGGAAAGTTGTGGCCCGTGTCGATGTGCATGAGGGGAAAGGGGATCTTGCCCGGATAAAAGGCCTTCATGGCCAGATAGGCCATACAGATCGAGTCCTTTCCGCCGGAAAACAGCATCACCGGCCGCTCGAACTGAGCCGCCACCTCGCGCATCACATATATAGCTTCAGATTCCAGTTGTTTTAGATGATTCATCTGATACTTGTTCATTGTAGCTCCTCAAAAAATGAATAGATCGGCCAGGATGAGTCCGATTGCACATATCACAATTACCGCAAAGTAGCGGCGAAAGCGGCTGGTGTCGAAGTTCTGCACCAGGTGTATACCCAGCTGCACTCCGATTACGCTGGCCACCAGCAGTGCCAGGGTAATCGACAGGTCTATTTTAGGGGTAGCCGAGAGGGTCTTTTTCACCACTCCGGCGGTGGCGGCCAGAAAAACAATGCCCAGGCTGGTGCCGCTGGCCTTATCGGCCGGCAGCCCCACCAACAGCAGCAGAATAGGCATCATCAGTACCCCGCCACCGATGCCCATCACTCCGGTAAGAATGCCCACCAGAAAACCGATCAGGATCAGGCCCGACAAATTGACACCTTCCAATCCATCATGATCAAGATCTACCGTCGGACCAAACTTCAGTCGCTGCAAGGGCGTCCCGGCCTTTACCGCCCGCGTCTCCGGCTGCTTCTTGTCCGGCTGCTTTAAGATAATAAGCGCGGTAAAGACCAGCAGCACTACAAACATGCTGTGCATAATAGAGTCAAACATAAGGTGCCGGCCGCCGGCAACTGTAAAAAGCAGATAGTCCTGTATAACATCGCCGACCACCGCCCCGGCAATACTGCCTCCGGCAATGCAACCCACGGTTTTATACTCCACCTTCCCAAGGGTTGCCTGCCGCAAAAACCCCGAAGAGCTGGTACCAATAATAAAACTTAAGTCGCTGCCCACCGCAATTTCATAGGGAACACCCAATATAATATTGAGCAAGGGCACGGTTAAAAAACCACCCCCCACACCAAAAAAGCCGGTTAAAAACCCAATGCTCAGCCCCAGAATCACCAGCACCAGATAAAAAATGGGGCCGGAAAAATGGGCGGTAAAGGGAGGGGCGATTATCTGGAGAAGCTCACCCATTTCCATTCCTGTTTCTGTTGTGGAATTTTTCAAAAAAGAAAAACATTCCCACACCCCACAGCACGGGCACTCCAATGTTAATTAGCAGGGCCAAGGCCTTGATCATATTATCTCCACAGTTATTAGGTGTTATTGGGCGTTATTCGGCCGAGGGAGGCTCTACTCCACATAGGGAGCATCCAAAAACGCTGTACCTCGATGCTGAAAGTCACTGAAAATCAGCCCGAAAAACGATGACTTTCGGCATCGGGCTACAGTGGTTAGAGACAAGGATGGGATGCATTGAACACCAACACATAGTCTAAGTGGTCATGGATCTCAGCATGACAGCGAATTCCCCCGTGTGAGCGGGCGCAGCGGAAACCCCGCAGCTTTCGCCGCGGCCCCAAGGGCGATCGGCAGTGAGCCCGTCCCCGAAGGGGTGGCCCTGGCCATTCGCTGCCGCTCATTGCTCGGGCATGCAACCGGGGGCCGCGGGCTTAAAAACAACCCCTTTACCAAAAAAACTCGCGAAAGCGAGGAGTTGCAGCGGAGCACGCGACCGCCGGGCGGCTTTTCACAGGCCGGCAACCGCGCAACGGTCGCGCCCCCCTCTTAGGCAGCCACCCTGCTCTTATGCCGAAACTCCCGCCCGGCGGACACACCCATATCTTTCCACCCACACAGCCCCGCCACAGCGCAGAGCTTTACATCACTTGGAGCGGCAATCGGCTGGTTCTTCATTATCCGCATATTAAAGGCATGCAATAAACTCCCATCGGAAAAGGCAACATTCGCAAACCTTGCCGATGAAACATCTATTCTATCACTATGTGCACACAGGATTTTTTCCATCACCCTTTGCATCAAATTTACAGGGTTCGAAGCCTTATCAGTGGACACGGCAAAATACTTTTTGCTCCCGCTTCCCGCCGCCCTCTGTAACGTATCTGCAATCGATACATTATTGACTTGAATCATCCGCATAAGGGTATACGGATCCTTTTCACTACGCACATGTTTTAAAGCAGACAGGTTCAGCACATAATCAAAAGGCCCTTCACTGCTAAAAAACAGCTCAAATTCCTTCGACTGCGAGCTGATAGCACACATTCGAAAATCCCCCTCTATATACCCAATCGAACTCCTAATATCCCGCACCAGTTCCGCTAAATTATTCTCACTACTATTGAGGAACCCTTAATTAAACCCTCAAGTTCACCTTTGTTACTTTCAATATCCTTTATAAAAACTTCCTGCTCGCGCCCGATCAGCGGCAAAATGTCGCTCAAGATAGACTCCTCAGTATGATAATAATTGTAATAGTATTGGATACAACTAACCCGCTGTGAGAGCGGTGTGACTGTCCGTCTTTCAGTCGAACTGCTCGGATCAGGTGCGTACCGGACCGAAGGGAGGAACGCGCCGCCGGCATGCATTTTAGGACACAGCGGGTCCATTGGCAGCTACCGCCTTTTTGGCGCAGGTACTGCCCGTGGACCGCAGCAGGCCGGCTTGCTGCCGCACGCTCCCGGCCGAAACTCGGTAAGCGCGGAGTGGCTGGGGTGCCTCTCGCTCCGATGCAGGGTGATGAGGTTCAAAGGAGGAACTCATCCTGGGTGTGTACCCCAGAATATAACACATCCGCACGATTGTTCAATGTGTGAACAATATTTTTTTGACAATGATGGTATATTAGGATGCATTGAGTGGAGAATCCACTATACGTTACACAGACTTACAATTAAAACGAAGTGATAGGTGATATATCCAACACATCTACATTGGTACGTAGATCACCCGAGATTCCATGATTAAGGCTGCAGAGTATCACCTGTATTCCATTTCTGCGTGCCGCCTTAATTGCCGGAACAAAATCCGAATCTCCCGTAACAACAATAACTCTGTCAACAATGGTATTGAATGTTATCCAGGCCATATCTAGACCCAATTTTGTATCCACACCCTTCTGCTGTATGTTCGCCTCGAACCAGCTATCCTCTACTTGACTGTGTGTTAAACTGCCTTCTTGCAATCTCTTGTAAATGAATAGGGACCTTGGGGACACTTTTACGTGTTTATATAAACCCCATTGGCCCCTGGTGTTATTCTGCTCTTAATGTACTACTTCCTCTACAAACCGTCGAGGTCTGTAACTCACCAACAACCTACAATACTCTCTTTCGCTGCTCGCGCCAGATGCGTACCGCAGCGTAGGGAGGAACTACAACAGAAAGAATAGTCTCAATGATAAAGTTATATTGCATCTTTCGCCATGTCTATAAAATCCGATAAGACTGCATATGCTGTTTTGGGGTCTGTCCTGCTCGAAGGAAGATGATTTTTGTTTCTCCCATGAGCTACCCAGTTTCTGTATTCATAGATCTGCTTAGCCCGCCCTCGTAGTTCATCCGGGACAACATCTTTTAGAATGTCTATAATATCGGTGACTGTCCAACGCTCTATACTATCAACTGTAGCCAAATTTATTCGCTCTACCGCTTTATTTATAACCGACATATTTGCCACAACTACATCTTGAATGGAAGCCCTTAATTCTCTTTCAAAAGAGGCAAAAATTGATAAAACCATTATGTCATCAAGTTCATTTTCAGCTTTAACCATCTTATCCAGAGCATCATCCTTCCCTTCAGCAAAAAAATCCGTCTGGTAATGCAGTGTAAACAGGTTTTTGTTGATTGAACGACGGGTTACCTTCATTGAATCCTTAATGGTCTCATAGGCACTAAATACATCAACAACAACCTGTTTGTTCATTGTACTCGCTCCAGAATCTGAGCTACCGTCTCTTTGGAAAATTTTTCCGCGCGCCTGTAAGTACTGTCATCATACCAGTACCAGCCTTCTTCCTGTATATTTGAGAAAATCTGATGTGTATGTTTTGTTTCCGTGCTATATGTCTCTCCCGGCTCTGCTACAGATACTGCGGGACCTTCAGGCATAAAATAAACCAGCTTTTCTCTACCCGAGGGTCCTGCGATGTCTATACGTCCCTTTGCTCCGATAATCCAAATTCCATATGGGACTAAGCTCAATTTCAACGTTTCATCCAGCAACAGCTCAAATTGTGTAGTGCTGTACGTCCCGCTAAGTTCTTCTGTTTTTTCTACTGTTTTTTCTTCTTGCCGACTTATCGAATAGCCAAGTTCTTTTACCCACTCGGTAAACTGCCTGGCAACTTTTTTTAGCTCCCGATTATACCATTCGATTTCTGCTACAATACTCTCTTTGGTCATGACATCCCCACTCCTAATTAACCCCAAAAGCTTTCTCACATATGTTAACACGCCTTCGGAAGGAAAACAAATATGTTAGCATGCACAAACAATTTCAATGGAAATCAAACAGACTGTTACACACTACCGAATTTCAACTATTCCAATGTGTGAGCGGGCTGGTCGTCCGACCTTCGGTCGGACTGCTCGCCCATGCATCCGGGGGCGCAGCGGAAACCCCGCAGCTTTCGCCGCGGCCCCAAGGGCGATCGGCCCCTGGTCGGAAGCTGCGCTTCCTGCTCGGGCATGCATCCATGAGTGAGCCCGTCCCCGTAGGGGTGGGGCCGCGTGCAACAACACATCCTCTCAACCATAAAACAGCGAAAGCGAGGAGTTGCAGCGGAGCACGCGACCCCGGGCGGGCTGACAGTATTGCCCCAGCCCTTAAACCCTTTTTCTTACACATTCGCCCTCGGCGCCCCGCCCGGGGGCACACCCATACATTTACGCCCCCGCCGGGCCACGTGCCCTACCCGCCTAATGTTCTCGCGGCGGTCCTGCTCGCTAAAGCCCAGGTCGCCGCTTAGCCCGTGTAGACACCTGCCGCCCCTCGGCAAACAGCTGCTCCTCCAGCTCCTTGGCAATCGTGGTCTTGCCCGAGCCCGAGAGCCCGGTGAGCCAGAGGCAGGCGGCCGGGTGACCGTTTCGCTCTTCGCGCATCTGCCGCGTTACCTTTCTCTGTTCCCAGGTGACATTGCTCGACATCTCGATAGCCGGCCGCGCCCCGGGGGCCTCATACTCTTTTACCTGCCCCCGAATCATCCCCGCCGCAACAGTTCTATTCGTAGCCGGATCTATTAACACAAAGCCCCCGGTTTCCCGGTTGCGATCGTACTCATCGAAGAACAGGGGCTGGTCGCAATCCTTCGGATTGCTCAAAATGCCAGAAATTACTATGTGTAGGGCGGTGTTCCATGAGGATAGTACCGGAGAAAGGTTAAGACTCTCTCATGTCAAACTCATTACATATAAGAAATCGTTTCTTATTCAATTTTTCCAGAGGAAGATAGGCGGTACAATACTCTTCAATAACGTCGAAAGCAATATCTTCTTATCTACAACAATCAGTACCAGGTTACCAGTACGCATTCGGATCTGGGCATTTTTCCGATTGCAAAACCTTATAGACAAAATGCTTCGGAAGAAATATACCACACAAACTTTTATTTATAATCCTTAACCCGCTCCTTCGGAATATCGATCGGCAAACCAACTCGCATGAAGTAGCGGGCAAAAGCCTGTGACAGATGCTCCCTGTACGGCGGCAACAGGCGCAATCTCAACGCAGTCCCGGAAGCAACGGATTGTAGATATTCTTTTGGTAATGCGTAAAGTCGGTGGAATTCTACAACCGAAAGTGGAAAATAAATAGTTTCTGAGATGTATTCATTGAGAAGGTGAAACGACGGCTCTCTCCCCTGCCGCAGCTGTTCACGAGCCTTACTTGCTTCAAAATATTGACGAGCCTCAACGAGCTCCGCTAAAGTCCACACAGGACATACAATCAGCGAATCAACCTTATTTTGTTCAATATCGCAGGACTGGGTCATTACTACTATATTTGCATGTTGAATATCAACCGGCTCTTCTATCTCTGCTGTCTGTCCAGAATCACTTTCAACTTGTCTTAATTCCTCATACACGCCGGAACTCGGCAACGGTATTGGACAATCGTAAATAAGATCACCCTGGGACAATTCATCAGAATAAGAAATTTCCTCATACCAATCGTATCCACGCACTCAGAAAGCCCTATTATACATTTTCCGGATCTGAAAATCGCGGAGGTTGAAGCCTACCCGCATCTCTTACTCTCATTTTTACCTTATATTTTTTCCTAAAATCAGGCAGATTTATCTGCTTGATTTCCTCCCTCTGTTTAGCTTCTATTTTACTCTCACCGATAACAATACCATTCCAATCATCAACAAAGCCCTGTGCAGAGTGCTTGGACTGATAAATTTTATCCGGCATCATATCACTCTCAAGAAAGCCCTGGTATTGCAGCGACATTGACAGTAATGTGCCCGTTACCACAACCGCATAGCCTATCTGTGGAACTCTTTGTACCATACATCATTCTCCGTATTCCGGATTTAACTTTTCTATAAACTCATCATTCAGCAGGTTGAAAAAGAGATTTTTCTCCTTCTCATGCGCCTGTTCTACAATGTCCTTATACTTAGTAAAAAAGGAATCCCCCTTGATATTCATATTATACAAACAATCGATATCGATTACCGACCCTTTGATACGATTTCCGTCAACCGTCATTTGTACCGAGTTTCCTACCTGCAGTACCTTCGTGAATCCTGAATCACGTATCTCAGTTCTCAAGTTCGTCGGTTCGTCCCACAGTTGCCTATCCGTAACCAATACTTTTAAATCGATATTTTTGAATATCGCCTCTTCAAAAAGATTTATGTAGCGCAGTCCGATTCTCTCTACTTGCAGAAAAATGCCTATCTTACGTATCCTCTCAAGCCCTTCATGGAAAAATGCCGACCATTTATCCCACCCAGGATACGGTCGTGCTACTCCGAATTGCAGACTCGACGCTCCCACACTGAGTGAGTAATTTTCATTCACAAAACGGTGACCAGGTTGATACCTTAAGTTAGGATCCTGTTGCCTCACCGTCTCCGGTATCTGCATTACCGGAAGCACCTCCGGCTTCTTATTACGAAACATATCATTTACTGCCGAATACACCATACCGAAAACTGCATCAGACGGATGTTCGGAGACAAAACGAACCTCCAGAACAGCTTGTTTTATGGGACTGGGTGATATTCGCACCGGAACTGCCTTCTTTTTATCCATCTGTTTCTAAGTTATCATGCCTTTAGTGATAAAGCAAATCTGTTTTGATCCAACAGTTTCTACGGAAACCAAACAGACTGTTACCCACTACTCAAATTCAACTATCCCAACGTGTGAGCGGGCTGGTCGCGACTTCGTCGCTGCTCGCCCATGCATCCGGGGGCGCAGCGGAAACCCCGCAGCTTTCGCCGCCTCGGCAGGGCGATCGGTAGTGAGCCCGGCTGTCGAGGCGAAAAAGCGAAAGCGAGGAGTTGCAGCGGAGCACGCGCCCCCGGACGGGCCTATTGATACAGCCCCGCACTTTATACACTGTTTCATTGCTCACTTACGCTTGGCGCCCCCACCCGGGGGCTGGTCGGAAACCACCGGTTTCCTGCTCGCCCATGCATCCTTGGGCACACCCAAATAAGCAACCTAAAGTACTAGAATAACACGTAGGGCTTAAACCGGCCGATGCTGGTGCTTCAGAAGCTTCTGCTTAATTACCAGCACTGCCTCCACCGGCTGCAGCTCTACCGAATCAATCGTCAGGTCCGGGGTTAGCGGTTTTTCATAAGGAGCCGAGACGCCGGTAAAGTCTTTCATCTCGCCGGCGGCCATGAGATCATGCTTGGCTATTAAAAGCCACTCCCCGGCGCTCTGCTTATTCGGCATAGATTACCTTGCCGTTGGTGATGATATCCTCACTATAAAAGGGATCCGGCCTTTCTTTTATAAAGCTTTCAGGGACGGTTATGATATCGTAACCTACCTGGTACTTGAATACAAGATCACGCAACAGTTTTCTTGCCTGAAGAGTATACGATCTTGCCTCACTCTTAGGTATCGTTTTGATGATACACACATCTATATCACTTTCCTCATCCGGGGCTCCATACGCATAACTTACGGCTGTGGGATGAGGATAAGATCAGCCTATTAATGCATTCCCATCAGGTACGTACTGAAACCATGCTTCCGGGGGCTGGTCGCGACTTCGTCGCTGCTATGGTATACATAGCTAAGCTGCGACTTCGTAGTAGCCCACATCTTTTTCAATTTCTTTTTTTAGATAGGGACTTATACTCTCTTCAGTTATTACCTCTACTTTTCTCCCAAAATGTTCCTCTAATAGCTCTGCCAATTGGAAAAAGGTGTCATAACTTTTATACCCGGGTAAGAAAGATACAATTACATCTACATCGCTTTCACTTGTACTATCATTCCTAGCAAATGACCCGAAAAGACCGATTCTTCTCACTCCCAGCTCTTTGAGATTATCTTTTAGTTCGTCGAGTATTTCGAATATTTCGGTTTTCTTTGTAACCATTATTTAAGAATTATATATCTGTTTTCTTTTTACTGCAACTTCATGGCAGCTTCGCTGCGTTTGTTCGTCGGTTTGGCCGGGGCTAACTGTGGTGCGGGTGGCTATGCTGTATGAAGCTCCCGGACGTGGAGAATTTCATCCTTTTTCATCAGTCGCACATCTTCAGATTGAAGGGTTATTACGCCAAGTGTAGTTCCCTCTCCGGAAACAAACTCAACTTCTACAGCAGACTTATCTTCATATGTATACACGACAACGCCAATGTCTCCACATTCTATTCCATGATCAGGAATATCTTTATTTACTACAACCGTGTCCAGCTCTTTCATATCTTTCTCCTCTACCGGTCGGGGTGCGCATAGATATCTTCAATAAAAAGGTCTCTGTTCTGTATAGTATAACCAGCCTGTTCGAAGAAAAGGGCTTTGGTTTTCCCGATTGGATGCGTCTTTGATAATATATAGCTTTCAATCTTATCAGTTGGAATATGTGCTTTATGGTAATTAGGTACTTTCATAGTCTTATAGTCATGTAATCCAATCTAATAGTCACTGAAATTCAGGTCGAAAAACGATGACTATCGACATCGGGCTATAGGGGTTAGGGACAGGTATGGGGTACGTTTAGCACCGACACATAGTCTAAGCGGTCATGGATTAGAGCTATTATAAGGAGCTTCCTGTGTGAGCGGGCGCAGCGGAAACCCCACAGCTTTCGCCGCCTCGGCAGGGCGATCGGGAGGGAGCCCGGCAGCCGAGGCGAAAAAGCGAAAGCGAGGAGTTGCAGCGGAGCACGCGACCCCGGGCGGTGTTGTCTATGGGCCCTGCCGCTAAGACAACTCTTGCTTACACACTAACGCGTGGTCCACCGCCCGGGGGCACACCCATGCATCCAGGGAATACTTCCCCCTCCTAAGTATTAGAAATACCCCAGTCTTTTTCTATCTTCCATGGCAGCTTCACTGCGCTTGTCATCGGCCCGGCCGTTCAAACTGGGCGGCAACCTCGCGAATCACGTAAATTGCCTCGGATTCCAGCTGTTTCAGATGGTTCATTTTATATTGTGTCATACAAACTCCTCAGAATTTTTTCAAGTACTGATTAAAAGAAGTTAAACACAGCCATCAGAGCGGCTAACACGGTAAAGCCTATGCTCATGGTCCACTGCAGCAGAGTGAAACGCTTGTCCATATTCTCAAAACGGGTGTTCACATCCTCAAATCGTTGGTTCACGTCTTCGAATCTATTATTCACATCGTCAAATCGCTTGTTCACATCTTCAAAGCGTTGGTTTATATCATCAAAGCGCTGATGGACTGCCTTAAACTCAGTTTGAACTGCCTGAAAACGCACTTCCATAACCTCACGCATATTTTTCAGCTCTTCTTCAACACGGACCACTCGCTCGACCAGATCCAGTTCGCGCTGGCGGCGGACTTCGCCCATCCACTCGGGTAAATGCGCTTTTACATAACTGCCGATTTTTTGCAGCTCTTTTTCCCCTAATTCCATGGCCGGTTCTCCCATACTATCAACCTCCTACTACCTGTTTCTAAGTAGTAAGAGAGGTACATGCTCAACTCTGCTTCAATTACTTATTGAATTTTAGCGTCGAAAGACAAAAAACACAAGTAAATGCCCACTGAGCTTGAATCAAATGATACGCGGCCCCTGCACGAGGAACCAGGGGTTTAATAGATCGGTCTTGTTGTAGCGCAGAGGTGTTATTCCGTCCTTCTCGCTTACCCGGCAGCCGGCTGCCCGGCACACAGCATCGCCGGCGGCGCTGTCCCACTCCATTGTGGGGGCGAAGCGCGGGTACACATCCGCCGCGCCCTCGGCCACCAGACAGAGCTTGATAGAACCGCCGCTGGAGACCCGTTCAGCCGGCCCGAACTGCTGCTCCAGCCCGGCCACATACGCCTCTGTTTCGGGGCTGTTGTGGCTGCGGCTCATGACTGCAGAAAATGGGCGGGCCTGTGGGTCTTGGGCCGG
>JAASTM010000295.1 GCA_021767325.1 Spirochaetales bacterium | reverse complement strand
TCCGTATTATCAGGTGCATGTTCGGCGCGGCGCCTTCTGGTATACCTTAGAAGAGAACCCGCGCATACCGAATGCGGTAATCGACAGTAAAAGCCCCTGCCGTTACATGCCAATAAAACAGCGAGGCATCTTTCCTTTTAGAGTTCGAGCATTCGACCGGACCCTGGCAATTGAAATCAGTCATGCACTCACCGACGGAACCGGAGCCCTCAGCTTTATGAAGTCGCTTTTAGCGGCATACAGCCTAGTGGATTTACCCTCTTCTTCAGCTGAATATCAGAAGTTATACCAGGAGTTTCAAGCCGATACCGATATACTTCTGTTCGATGAAGAAGCTTCGCATGAAGAGTTCGAAGATGCCTTCCTCACTCACTATGACCCGACCATTCCGGCTCCGGATCAGGAGAAAAAAGTATTCCACATTCCGGGCAAAAAGCTGCCGGTAGGCCGTTATCGGATTATTACCGGCGATATGCCGGTGCAGGAGCTCAAATCACTGGCAAAATCATACGGTGCGAGTTTAACGGAGTTCTTGGTTGCGGTATACTTTTACAGTCTCCAGCACATCCAGGAAATCGTGATGTCCCACAAGGTTCGCGGCCGCTGGGACCCGTTATCAGTGATGGTACCGGTAAACCTCCGGCCGATTCTTCGCAGCAGCACCATGCGAAACTTTTTTCTCACACTCAATCCGATGCTGGACACCCGGCTCGGCCATTACGAGTTGGATGAAATCACTCAGAAGGTACATCACTTTATGCGGACCCAGCTGGACCACCGCCATTTGAAACAGCAGATAAGCCGAAACGTGAAGGGAGCTCTACATCCGCTGCTGAGAATCTCACCGCTTTGGATAAAAAACATCGGTCTGAAGATGATTTATCGTGATTTCGGGGAGAGCCGCTTTTCAGGCAGCCTGTCGAACCTGGGAAGGGTAGAGTTTTCTCCGGCTTTAGATGAAATTATTGAAGCCGTCGAGTTCATCCCACCACCCAGCTCGGCACTGGGAGTCAAATGCGGGGCACTGAGCCATCGCGGCCGGCTGCGCCTGACATTCGGCAGCTTACTGCAGGAGACCGCCTTAGAACGGCTGTTTTTTACCACCATTAGAAGGTTCGGTATTCCGGTTTCTCTGTCCGGAAACTGGAAAGGAGAGGAATAATGCCATACTGTCCCTACTGCGGAGTCGAAGTCGATAATGAAACCCGCAATTGTCCGCTCTGCAACACGGAAATTCCAATCGGAAACCCGCCGCCGCTTCTGAAAGATTACTATCCGCACAGCGAACATCAGCTGCATTACACACGGCGGCCTTTTACTGCTGAAGAGAGACGCTCTGTATTCTGGTTTTTCAGTCTGTTATTCTCTGTTCCGCTGACTATAGTGATTGTCATCGATCTGCTGCGGGACTGGGCAATTACCTGGTCGCTGTTTCCGATCGCCGGAATACTGGCGGTATGGGCAGGTATCGCAATCGGACTGTTCCTGCGCCGGCCGTGGCTATTGTTTCTGCTTTATGCGGCCCTGGTTGTTTTAGTGAGCCTGACTATGAACCTGCTGGCCGGTACTTTCCATCTTTTTATCTATTGGAACCTGCCGATTATTCTGTTGGCAGCGGCTTTGATCACTCCGTGCGTACTCTACGCAAAGTACACCCGGAGAAAAGGATTCAATGTGCTTGGAATGATCTTATGGGCAGTGGCGCTTTTCTGTATTGGCCTCGATGTTCTGATCAGTATCCATTCGGATACCGGCCGCTTTCTGCACGGCTGGTCGGTGATAGTGGCGGCAGCACTGGGCCCGGTGGGCGCACTTATGATGTATGTGCACTACCGGTTCGGAAAAACTATGTCTTTTCGAAGATTTTTTCATGCGTAAGAAGATGGAGGTGAGGGGAGTCGAACCCCTGTCCTACTGGGCACCCTGTAAGCCTCTACAAGTTTAGTCCCGACTTATTATTTCGGAAACAGAAGGGTGTCGGAACGAACCACCTGTTTCCTGAGTCCGGCTTTAGTGTCCCCAGCAGCCGCCGAACATGCTGCTGAGCTAGTCCCGGTTTCTTTCAAGCACCTGCTCCCTCGGAACAGCGTGAGCAGGGCCCGAGACTACGTTATTTACGCAGCCATTGCAAAGTCTGCATTATTGTCTGCAGTTAATTGTGGTGTCCAGTTTAAGGAGTTAGGCAGCTCCACTTGCAACTTACAGCCGTGCAATACCAGCAGTCGAATCCGGTACACCCCCGCTGTCACGTATAAAATAACATTATTAAGATATAAAATCAACTGGAGAGGTAAAGAGAGCTGAACCCAGCGGGCGCCTGGCGCAACGCACTATTTCAGACGGTCACGCATTTCCCGCTCGGCATCACGTTTGAGATCGCGGTTCTTAATCGCCTGTCGCTTGTCCTGGGTCTGTTTACCTTTGCATATGCCTATTAACACTTTTACCATTCCGCCCTTCAGATACACCTTGAGCGGGACGAGTGTATAGCCCCGCTCGTCAACCCGGCGCTGCATACGTTTGATCTCCTGCTTATGTGCCAGAAGACGTCGCTCACGCAGGGGTTCATGGTTATAGATATTGCCGAACTCATAGGGTGAAATGTGAAGTCCATATAAAATCAACTCCCCGTTTTTCACGCGGGCATACGAATCGGTAAATGAAAATTTACCGTTACGCACAGATTTTACCTCCGTACCCTGCAGTTCGATTCCACACTCTATGGTATCCTCTACCGTATAGTTGAACCGGGCTTTTCTATTATCGGCGAGTACTTTTATTCCGCTTTCCGTTTTTGCCATAAATAATCCTTTAGCTACTCCTGTTTCGGTTCCAATACAATTCTAAACCCTGCAAAGGGAGAGCACCAGTGCGGGGGATAGGCAGCCCGTTTCCAGACAGGTACTTCGCTCGCACGGTTCACCCAGCTGCCTCCGCGCAGGGCCCGTTCCCGTCCTTGATAGCCGGGCAGAGCCGGACCGTACTGGCCGTCCAGCACATCGGCGGGAAAATACCAGTTTTCACACCACTCCCAGACATTGCCCTGCATGTCGACCAGGCCGATTCGCCCCTCCCGACTGTAATTGCCGGCTTGCGGACCGTCGAAGCCGCTGTCTTTGTCAACAAACCTGGAGCCGCTGTTTTTGCGCGCAGCGTACTCCCATTCGCTTTCAGAGGGCAGCCGCACGGTATAGCGAGCCTGAACATCCGCCGGCAGCCGGTTCTCCAGCCAATTGCAGTAGGCCTTGGCCGCATACCAGGATACATCGGTAACCGGCAGATTCATATCAAACGGCTGCTTGTTCTTGTACCCGAGATAGTTCTCATCCACTTTACCTTGTTCGATCAGTGTGTCGATTTTATCCGCTCGCCATTCCGGTGAGTCCTGTAAAAAGCGTTCGAACTGACCCCGCGTCACTTCGCCGCTGGAGATATAATAGGGCTGCAACTTCTCCATGTGCGGGTAGACGCTCAGAGCCGAGAAGTCCAATCCGCCCGGACCGACAGAAAAGTCGTCTTTGCCCACGGGTACCCGCTGCGGGGGCAGCAGTTCTACAAATGTATGTTCATACAGATCCATCGGAATCGACTCGATGCCGACGCTCGAATAAACCTCTGAAAAGGGCAGCGAATCCACATACTTCTGCACCATATCTCGATCTGCACGATAGACAGAGTCATCTTGTATTTCGACAACATTCTGCTGATGGGCTGCAGTTTCTACATACAGGGATGCCAGCTCTTCCTGAACGCCCACATCAGTAAGCGCAGCAAGACTGCGGCGCAGTAACTCCGAGGCCAGTGCAGCCTCTACATACTCATTCGCTGATTTACCTCTGTATGTGCTGTTATTGAGCGCTTCTATGGCGGCGGTAGTGTCTATGAGTTGTTCAAAAGAGTTGATATTATTTAGGAGCATGTAAGTAAAATCAGACAACTCTTGAGAGGCGGCCTTTTCCGTCCCAATCCGAGCTTCTGTATCCCGAGCCTGTAGATATTCAGACACCGCCTGCACTCCACGAAAGGGGTACCGGTAGCTTTCATAAAACGCACCGACTAATGCCCAGTTCGAGGTCTGATCGAATCTCCAGCGCAGATACTGCGCCGCGTTCTCAAATCTCAGATCGGCCGCTGCATCTTCCGCACGTGTAAACAGGAGGGTTCCAAAAAGCTTTCCCGGCACCTGCAGTTCCGACTGTTCCTGCTGAAAATAGGGCTTCTCGTAACGGACTGAATGGGTACCGGCCGGAACAAATCTGGTAAACGGAGTCGAGCCGTAGTACTGGCCGTCAATATACACAGCTGCACCGGAGGGAACCGAAGAGAAGCGAACATCTGAACCGTACTTGCGAATCCCTGGTAGTAGCAGCACGAGAAACAGGAGT
>JAASTM010000294.1 GCA_021767325.1 Spirochaetales bacterium | reverse complement strand
CGGCAGCAGCAGATCCAGGGCATCTTTGAAACTACGCCAGTATGGCCGCGAGGGTAGATTCCAGGCTGTCGCCAGATTGATCTCGGCAGGATTTTTCAAGGCAGTGATAATCGCCATATAGATCGGTACGAGAAAGACCACCATGATGGCCAACACCATGATGTATATGCTCGGATGAACGCGTCGTAACGTATTCTGTGACATATTCGATTACCTCCGCGCCCGATAGGACTGAATCAGATATGGAATGATAAACAGGGCCGCCATGAGAAACAGGATTACGGAAATTGCGGCACCGCTTGCAAAGTTATTCGCCCTGAAGGTCACCAGATACATCAGGACCGAGGGGTGACCGGTGCTGGCATTATCCGCCCCGGCCATCGAGAAAATCAGGGCGAACAGCTTCAGTGAAATATGCGAGATAATAATGATGGCGCTGAGGGTGATCGGCCACATATTCGGAATGGCAATCTTGAAGTAGTAGGTAAGTTCTCCGGCACCGTCCATTTTGGCAGACTCATACATCGCCACCGGCAGCCCACGCAACCCGGCCAGATAGAGGGCCATAGTGTAGCCCGAATACTGCCAGACTGCCGCAATAATGATGCCGATTGTGGCCAGACTGAAGCCGTGGGTTTCCTCGTAAGGAAGAATTGGCGGCAGCAGATAGTGCAGCACCAATGCATAGAAAAGCATGAGGGCGGAAAGCACAGCGCCCCAGATGGTTCTGGTACGATTCTTGTTTTTCAGGCCGCTGTAGAGAATCAGGGCAAAAATAACGAACATGATCAGCGCAATTATCTGTAAAATATTCTGCCAGTTAAAGATGATCACCTGTCTGCGGCTGGATAACCATAGAAAATCCCATCTTTCACCGCCAAACCAGGTGGGAATCAAATTAACCCCGCCTTTTGGAGAGAAAACCCATCGCCAGATGGTACCGGTTACGATAAATGAGAGGGCCATGGGGAAGAGAAATATAGTCCGCAGTACATGTTCGCCCTTCGGTCCCTTATCCAGTAATATGGCCAGAAACAGCCCTATGACCAGGGTTCCCGCCACTAAGAACAGGGAATAAAAAACTGCATTCACTAAATCCTGGCGAAAGCGGCTGTTAATTGCCCCAGTGAAAAGCTCACGATAATTTGCAAGGCCAATAAAGTTTTTTACCGGATTCTCCCGTAAAGCAGCCCCGCTTCCCCAGTCTGTAAGGGAGACATAGAATGAGTTACCAATAAACCCATACACAAAAATAAGCAGCAGGATTACTGAGGGCAGTAACACAATTATCGAATAGATCGCATTTTTCTTTGATTCTACCATACCGTTCCCTTTATGACGGGAGCAGGGCTTCCGTAGAAGTCCTGCTCCCCTGATTCGACTTTTTCGTAAATCCTTATTTGCTTAGAATACCGTTTTGAATTGCAATTGCCTGGGCTGCATTGGCAGCCTGTTCAGGATTGCGGTTTTTCAGAAACATTTCCATTACGGTTGCAAAATCGTTCATAAAACCCTCATTAGCGGTCACACCATGAGCCAGACTGCCGACAATCCGGTTCTCAGCAAAGTCCTTGGCTGCTGACTGAGAATACTTGTTGTACTTGCTCAGATCGGAGTCGGTGCGGGCCGAAATCGAACCCTTTAGAGGATTGAAGGTATCCTGCCCCTCTTTTGAACCGCAGGTTTTGAGCCAAGCCAGGGTAGCGGCCGGGTTTTTGACACCTTTCGGAAATCCAAAGCTGTCTGCCAGAAACATGAAAACACCTTCAGTGCCGGGCGATGCAGCCCAGCCGTAGTCGGTACCAGGCTCGAGGTTCAAAGTGGTGCTCATATATCCGGCGGCCCAGTCGCCCATGATATTAAAAGCAGCATCTCCGCCGACTACCATGTCAGTGGCCTGCTGCCAGCTCAGAGAAGAGAAATCGTCGTTAGTGTACTCGAGAATCTCGTCAAGAGTGGCCCATACTTCAATAGCTTCAGCACTGGTCCAGGAGAGTTCTCCGTTCCAGAGTGCATCGTACTTGTCAGCACCGAGAACTCCGAGAGCTACCGACTCCCACAGATGATTCACAGTCCAGTTGGTAGCCAGCGACAGTGGAGTTACTCCCTGAGCTTCGATTTCTTCGGCAACCTCGAGAAATTCGTCCCAGGACTGGGGAACTTCTACACCCCATTTTTCCAGATTTTCAGGAAGATACCACATTACGTTAGAGCGGTGTACGTTCACCGGAACCGACCAGATGCCATTCTCGGTACCGATTAGGTTGATCAGGTCCTGCGGAAATACTTCCATCCAACCTTCGGATTCGAACAGCGGGGTAAGGTCGAGCATTCTTTCAGCAGCTACCCAAGTACCGATCAGCTCCTGTCCGGCATGAACCTGGAAAGAGTCGGGCGGGTCGCCGCCGAGCATTCTGGTTTTCAGAACCGCTTTTGCATTTACACCGGATCCTCCGGTAACGGTTGCGTTGATTACTTCAACCTGCGGATAGTTATCATTGTACAGGTCGATCAGTGCATTAAGTGCAGGTGCTTCGTCTCCGGCCCACCAGGAGAAAATCTCGAGCTCTCCACTCGGCTGGCCGTAGTCCAATTTTACTGCAGGAACATCTGCTGCAGCTGCTTCCTCCGTTGCAGCCGCTTCGCCTTCCTGCTGTCCTCCGGCCCATACGGTTACCATCGGAATGAGCAGGAGCAGGGCAATCATCAGGGTTAGACCCTTTTTCATTGTTCAACCTCCTTAAATAGGTTTGAGTTTCTAAGAAATTCTACCACCAGGTATGAAAAGCGTCATCAGGATTGTTTTTCACAATTCTTACTAATCTTTTTCTCACTATATGAACACAGCAGTATAGTAGTATTATTTTTAGATTAATATTGTCCAGACGGGCTCAAAACGCCGCTCAAAACACCATTTCAGTCGAATTCCGAGGGCGAACTTCCGGTGTAGCGCTTAAAAAGCCGCGAAAAGTAGTTCGGGTCCTGATACCCCAGCATTGCGCTTATCTCTTTGATTGAATATGAATGCTCCTTCAGCAACTGCTTCGCTTTTTCAACCCTGATCTGTGTCAGTTGATCCACGAAACTCCTCCGAAGATGCCGTGTAAAGAGATTACTCAAGTACGCGGAACTCACCTCCACCTTTTCAGCCACATCGGAGAGCTGCAGAGGCCGAGAATAGTTGAGGTTCAAAAAGTCCAGAGCCCGGCTCAATATCTTGGGAATATTTTCCATCTGTTCGGTTTTCATCTGTTCTGCCAGACTCTTGGCCCATTGGTAGTAGGTGTTCAAGAGTTCTTCGGCATTTTGACCGCTGTGGCCCGACGGCGCTTTTATCCTGCTCAAATAATAGCCGGTATTTACCGAGTGCGAGTGCTCTACATACAGGAGTAGGTCCGTTAAAACCGCTGCAGCCCGGTCTGCATGCGAGCTCTTCTCCAGTACATCCTCCACTATCTGTTTCACCCTCTCCATCTCGATGTTCAACAGGGCTGTTTCGAGCTCTTTACGCCACTGCTTTGTGTAGAGCAGAAGCTCTTCAACTTCAATCGGACCGAATTCGGATTGAATGATGTCCCGTGCATTCAAATATGAATCATTGATCTGTTCAAAATCTACACACTTTCCGGCGGCGTACCTCCATTCGGTGTTGTGCAAATCCTGCTGCTCCAACAGAACAGCGATCGCCTGGCGGTCGGGAACCGACTGTTCGTCAATCAACTCGGGAAAGAAGAACAGAATCTCCCGGGAGAAGGATGCTGCCAGACAGGGATACTTATACTTGAGGGTGCTTATGAAAACACGACCTGCTTCAATCAGCGATGACTCGGAGGCAGAGGCTCTGCCGGCGGCCCCCCATTTGAGTATAGCAATGCAGCCCCGGGTAGTTTTGAAGTTGAGGGTGGCTTTGAGGTACGGGACAAAATCACTGACCTCGCTGTTCAGTTTAACCGCCCTGAACAGCAGTTTTTCGACGCTGCTGCTGAGGCTGTGATACAGCTCTATGTGCTTTAAACTGTCGCCCCTGCCGTCCAGGCGCTGATCCAGTGATTCCACGGCGGCATCGATCGCCCCGATCAGCTTATCCCGGGAGAAGGGTTTGAGGATATAATCCTGTACACCCAGCTCGAAGGCGGTTTGCGCGATATCAAAGCGTTCATAGGCGGTGGTGAGAATCGGCAGAATGGTCGGATTTCTGCGCTTTATCTCCCGCAGCGCCTCCAGGCCGTCGATTCCGGGCATTTTGACGTCGATCAGAATGATATCCGGCTTGTTCTCTTCGGCCGCCTTGATGGCTTCGCGTCCCGACATGGCAGTTCCGGCAATACCGATTTCGGGCCGGTACTTCTGCAGCATAAAGCTGATGCTTTCAACCACCGGCTGCTCGT
>JAASTM010000293.1 GCA_021767325.1 Spirochaetales bacterium | reverse complement strand
GCTGGGCACCGATGGTTCGGCCAGCAACAACAACCTGAATATGTTCGAGGAGATTCATCTGGCCGCCCTGGTGAACAAGGGGGTGACGGAGGATCCGACCACTGTTTCGGCCTACACGGCCCTGCAGATGGCGACCATCAACGGTGCCCGGGCCCTCGGCCTCGAGGAGACTACCGGCAGTCTGAAGGTCGGAAAAAAGGCGGACATGATTGTAATTGATATCGAAGCCCCGCACTTTTATCCTCGCCACAGCGTAAGTGCCGGCCTGGTCTATGCCGCCCAGAGCTCGGATGTGAAAACGGTTATCTGCAACGGCGAAGTCGTAATGCAGGACCGCCAACTGACTCAGCTGGATGAGCGGGAGATCTACCGCAAGGCGGAAGAGAGCGCCGCGGCGATTACCGGCAACAAAGAGTTTATGCCCTAAAACCCCACTTATGTGTGGTTTACATATAATTACATCTTTTGGAGGAGCACATGAAAAGAGCGAAGTATGTAGTGTTGAGTGTGGTGCTGCTGGCACTGGTACTCGGGATGAGCGCCTGCACCAGCGCACCGGCTGAAGCAGCGGGTCCTGTACAGGAAGATATCCTTACCTACCTCTCGACCCATGAAGGGCGTATGCCTGCGATGATGGAAACCGAACAGGTTGTCGATATGGCGATCAGTTCGCACAACGAGTACAACGGTTCTACCACCCATTTCCGCTGGGGCGACCTGTCGGGAACTCCCTTGTATGTGGTATCGCTGTTTCCCGATCTCGGTATTATCAAAGAGGGTAAGGAGATAAGCCGGCCGGAGCTCACGGAGTTTATCGAGCGGAACTATGAGCTGTTCAAGGATCCGCGGGTGTGTCTGGGGACCTGGTACAATGAGGCCGATGGAAATACCTACATTGATATTAATGTCGTCATGGCAGATAAAGAGAAGGCGGTTGCCCTTGGGAAGAAGTACAACCAGATTTCTATTTTCAACCTGGAGACTTTCGAAGAGACCCCCACCGGCGGCGACGGAACGCCGATCGAGAATCTGCCCGCGCCGGAAGAGAGACTGCCCGAGTTCGAATAATGGAGCATAGAGTAAAGCTGTACGGCACATTTACCGGCTGCTCACCCGAGGATCCCCGCTTAATGGGGATCCTCGCTTCAGGTAGGCGGCGAGTGCTGAAATGGCTGTACTGCCGTGACAAAATGCTGGCAGACCGGGTCTGCAGCGAAATACCGAAAGGTACGACGGTGGTCGTCGAGGTTGAGAGCAACTTAGAAGAGAATAAAAATTATCTTATTGATATAGAAATAAGCCAGAAGGAGTTACAAATGGATCCACAGGATAAAATTCAGGCGGCGGCGGACTATATCCGCAGCAAAGTAAAACGAATCCCCCGGACAGCCCTGATTTTGGGTTCGGGATTGGGCGTACTGGCCGAAGAGGTGCAGGATCCGGTGAGTATTCCTTATTCTGAGATTCCGCACTTTCCGGTTTCTACCGCTCCCGGCCATGCCGGTGTGTTTACCGCCGGAACCCTGGAAGGGCAGGAAGTAATCGTGATGGGCGGCCGCTTTCATTACTACGAGGGCTATGATATGGATACCATTGCATTCCCGATCCGTGTGATGAAATCGCTGGGCGTGGATACCCTGCTGCTGACCAACGCCGCCGGGGGAGTGAATGAAGAGTACAAGCCGGGGGACCTGATGATAATTACCGATCACCTCAACATGGTGGGCCAGAATCCGCTGCGCGGGCCGAACGATGAGCAGTTGGGGCCCCGTTTTCCCGATTTGAGCACGCTCTATAACCCCGACTTGAGCGGAATATTACAGGCTACCGCCGAGGAGAACGGCATCGACTATCAGAAGGGCGTATACGCCTGGATGTCGGGACCCTCTTTCGAGACTCCGGCGGAGATCCGCATGCTGCGTACCATCGGCGCGGATGCGGTCGGCATGTCGACCGTGCCAGAAGCCATCACGGCCCATCACTGCGGAATTCGGGTGGCCGGTGTCTCCTGTATCAGCAATATGGCTGCCGGTGTACTGGATCAGCCGATCACACAGGAAGAGGTTTTCGAGGTCGCCAAGCTGGTACGGGAGCGCTTTTCGCTGCTGATCAGACAGACCCTTTCGAAAATGGCGGCAGTATAGGGACCGGCTTGGGAGTCAGGACCACAGGACGAAGGAAAAGAACCACTGTTCCGAGTCAAAACTCCAGCCGGCGTCCATACGCATGCTGATCGGTTTCAAGCCGAGCAGGCTGAGTGCGGTTTGCAGGCCTCCGCCTACAGCATAATTCAGCGAATCCTCACCGGTTTCACGCAGATCGAGAAACGGGCCTATGCTGAACTGCTCCATCAGAAGAGTTTCTCCGAAGGTCGGCTGAAAGTTGGGAAAGGTGAGTAGGGTTTTTGTGTTTGATATTATAAGCCGGTCTACCTGCTCGGGAGATTTGATAGGGGTGTAGTAATCGGCCGGATAGTAGGTCACTTGTTCGCCTTGTGCAACTGGCAGCCGGGTAAACAGACGCTGGTTCAGGTGCAGCCCACCGATAAGTTTCTGATCCACAGCAATTTCGGCCTGGATGGCGATTTGTTCAGCCTGATTGGCCGTTACATGGGTTTCGATATTTCTAATAAAGCCCTCCGGCTGCGTGCTGTACGCTCGCAGCCCCCCATAGCAGCGGTAGTTTTCCGGGGAGAGCTCGTCGTCTGTGCTGAGTTCGGCCCCGGCGGCCGGGCCGCCGATCATATCGACCCCGAGATGGAAGGGCATAAACAGCTCCCCTGAGGAGTGGGTTGAATGAAGTTCGAGGGGTATGGTGCGATCCTCCTCGTAAGTGTAGTTCAAATCGTTAAAACCGGTAAAGCGAATCAAGCGGCCGGGCATCCAGATAATATCCAGGGCCGTGCCGGTGAAATCCTCTGGTACCATGTGATAACGGTTCAGGTAGCGGGGCTGATACATGAGCTTGAGATTGGCATCGAAGTTGCCGTACTTTAAGTAGACCCCGGCGGTAAAACGGTTGCGGTCGCCAAAAAGCGGCTGATCGTATTGCCCGTCCGCCAGTTGTATCCCTATGCGGGCCCCCGTCAGGGCC
The DNA here is from genome assembly GCA_021767325.1 of Spirochaetales bacterium. The sequence continues at coordinate 1,300 of JAASTM010000293.1, read as the reverse complement.
GGTTCCACAGGTACCATGCCGGTTCGGTGATATTGTGTGGTTGCCCGGGCGGCTCTTCGTTCTGCTGTTTCACGGGCTTCGGCCAGATAGGTTGGCGCGACCCGCGGTATTGCCTCTATCCGGCTGCGTGCGGAGAGCAGCGTGCGTCCGGTGGACTCATAGCCGCGGGTGGTGAGCTCCTCAATATATTTCCAGTCCATAAAAGAAAATTTTTCTACGTTGCAGCGAATCCAGATCGGATCGAACTGCTTTATACTGCTGACTGCTCGTCTCGATTTTCCTATGTCCATGGCTACATTGAGATTGGTCACCGGATTGCTCAGATTGAGCTGCTTCTGATAAAAGGTGGTGGAGACGATTACCGTATCGCTGTAGATATACGGGATCTCCATAGGCGCCAGGTTGGTTACTCCCCCGTCGATCAGCCGCAGGTCTCCAAGGTTTTGCGGGGGAAAATAGAACGGCAGGGCAAAGGAGGCGGCCAGCACGGTACTGAAATCACCTTCGGCTAAGACCACCCTCCGTTTTGTCCGCAGGTCTTCACATACTACCAGTACCGGTACCGGCAGCTCGCTGAGGTCGCGGTAAGGGACCAGTTCTTCGATTAATTCAATGAAATCTCCCGGGTTGAGGATGCCTCCACGTAAAGGGAGTTCCGGTTCGAAAAGCGAAGACGGTTCAAAACTCTGAAAGAGAGAAAGAATTGCATCCGGAGAAAAGCCGGCCCCGTACAGCAGTCCGACTATCGAGCCCATCGAGTTGGTCACGATAAAATCGGGGGCATAGCCGGCCTCTTCGAGCCGTTTCAGTACTCCTATATGGGCAAACGCACGGGCCGAGCCCCCCGAGAGGAGTAGGCCCAGGGGTTTATTCCGGCCGGAAATCGGCGTTTCGATTCGTTCGATAAAATCCGATTCCCCCAGAAAGATGGGCCGATCGGATAACAGCAGGGAGGCTTCGTTTTCGCTCGCCGGCAGTGTGAAGGCAGCCGCCACAAAAATCATACCGGCCAGCCACAGCCGTACGGCTGTGCTCAAAAAATAGGTCATGCTCCCACTATATATTCAATCAGGGGGCGAATGCAATCTTAGTTTTCGTACCGCTGCTCTGCTCGAAACTGGCTTCCCCTCCCAGCTGGTCGCTCAGGGTGGCCACTAACTGCAAGCCGAAGCCGGGGCTGTTGTCAAAATCGATTCCGGGCGGCAGCCCGCAGCCGTTGTCCTCGACCGTGAAAACAGCTCTTCCGGTATCCTGCACGTGGAGCGAGATCGACAGCTCCGGCCTGGATGAGCCGGAGAAG
>JAASTM010000292.1 GCA_021767325.1 Spirochaetales bacterium | reverse complement strand
TGCGGGAGGTAAAGTTTACCGACGAGGTCGGCATCATGTCGCTGCAGATTCCTAAATACTTCAAGGAGCTGCTGGACTGTGAAAACTGCGACCTGCCGCTGAATCCGGAGGACGGATACACATTTTTTCAGCAGCAGGGTTTGAAGATTGATCAGAGTAAATACGACCAGCTGGTCTCCCGCGACGAGGAACGCCGGAAAAGTTACGGGGAAGTCGTCCTGAGTGTCGAAGACCTGGTGCATGTATATCCCAATGGTAACCGCGCGGTCGACGGAATAAGTATGGATATTCGCGAGCGGGAGTTCGTGGCCATTCTCGGTCATAACGGCAGCGGAAAAACCACTTTAGTCAAGCACTTCAACGGCCTGCTGGCACCCACCGAGGGGAACATTACAGTGGGCGGAAAAAATACCCGCCAGCACTCCATTTTCGAAATCGGAAAAGAGATTGGATATGTCTTCCAGAATCCCGATCACCAGATCTTCGCCGATACCGTGTTCGACGAGATCGCCTTCAGTCCGAAGATACGCGGCTGCTCCGAAGAGGAGGTAAAGCAGCGGGTGAGCGAGGCGCTGGAAGCGGTTGAGTTGGCCGGTTATGAGGAGAAAGATCCCTTTTCTCTGAGTAAGGGCGAGCGCCAGCGGGTTGCGGTGGCCTCGGTACTGTCGGCCAGACCGAAAATCATCGTGCTCGATGAGCCGACTACCGGTCTGGATTACAAGGAACAGAAGCGGATGATGGAGCTCATCAAGAAGCTCAACGATTCCGGCCACACCATCATCATGATTACCCATACCATGTGGGTAGTCTCCGAGTATGCCCATCGTGTGGCTGCCATCAAAGACGGAAAAATCATGATGGACGGACCGACCCGCCAGGTCTTTGCCCGCGAGAAGGAGCTGTACGACTCCTACCTGAAGACCCCACACATCGTGAGTCTGAGTAATAAGCTCGAGCGTACGGTTCTGTCGATTGAAGAGATGAAGTTTTGCACCGGAGGGCTGCAGTAATGGATATGTTTTTATATATGGATCTGAACACCTACGTTCACCGCCTCGATCCGCGCACGAAGCTGCTGCTGATGTTCCTGAGTTTTGCGGTGGGTGTAATGTACAAAAATATCGTAGTGCTGGTGGCGGCACTGGTACTGGTTCTCATCTACGGCGGTATGGGCCATGTACTGTCGAATCTCAAGCGCATCAAGGTGGTTCTCATAATGATCACCCTCTTTTCGGTGGTCATATGGTCGATTGCTCAGTCCGGGCAAACCCGCTTTCTGATCTTTACGCTGGAAGGGGTGCTGTACGGAATCATGATTGCGATCAAGACAAATCTGATGATTGTGGCCGGTATGGTTTTTCTCAGCACCACCAAGATCGAGGAGATTGCCGAAGGGCTGGTGAAGATCAAGGTCCCCTACCGCGGTGCATTTGCCTTTTCGACCGCGATTCGTCTGGTGCCGATGATTGTGGCCACCAGTTATACCATCATCCAGGCCCAAAAATCCCGGGGACTCGACCTGGAGAGCGGAAGCCTGTTCGAAAAAATCAAGAAATACGTGCCGCTGATGATTCCGACCCTGGTATCGGTTATCCGGGGAACCAATGTGTTCTCCATGGCCCTGGAGTCGAAGGGCTTCGGATACAGCAACAACCGCAGTAACTTTCTACAGCTGAAGATGACCGGTCATGATTACCTGATGATGCTAATCGGTCTGGCAATTGTAGCGGCCGCCTCATATCTGAAATTCGACCCGGCGGCCTACAACACACTCATCAATCTATTCCCTTGGGGGGATTTTGCCTAAGAGGCATATATATAGCACTACTTATAAGGAGTGAGGAGTATGAAAGACGTTTTTACCATGTGGAAAAACACCAAAATGGTGGTACTGGTAGCACTATCTGCCGGTTTGTACGCAGCTTTGCTGATTCCGTTCAAAGGCTTCGTGTTGATTCCTGGAATCACCGAAATCCGGCCTGCCAGCGCGCTGCCGGTTGTCCTGGGACTGCTGTTCGGACCCGCCGGAGCGTGGGGTGCGGCTATCGGTAACCTGATCGGTGACTTCTTCGGTTCTCTCGGAATCGGAAGCCTGTTCGGTTTTGTCGGCAACTTTATGTTTGCCTACGTGCCGTATAAATTGTGGATCAATCTCGGTTTGGTCTCGAAAGAGGACAGCGAGCCGGATCTGAAATCGGGAAGAAAGATTCTGGCCTACGTAATCGTCAGCATTCTCGGTTCAGCGGCCTGTGCCCTGCCGATTGCCTGGGGCTTGGAAGTACTGGGAATGGTTCCCTTCGCAGCTCTCGGCAGCATCATTACCATCAACAACTCGGTACCGTCGGTATTTCTCGGTATCCCGATTATGCTGATTCTGTATCCGCGGATTAAGAAATGGGACCTGCTGTGGACCGAAATAATGGATGAAGAAGACATTCCGGTAGCCGGAAAACTGTCTAAGATCGGCGGCATCGTGATGACCATCAGCATCCTGGTTGGTCTGATCGGCGGCTTTCTGGCAGCACTCGGTGTTGGTCAGGGACTGCTGTACAGCGGTTTCGGAGCCGGCGGCGATGTAGGTACAGCCGGTGTTATTCTGATCGGCGGTATCGGAACTGCCGGACTGATTATTTCAGCATTCATTCAGTCGATGCCCAAGAAGGAAGCTTAAGCTTTATACGCTATACGACTGCATATGCGGGTCGTCCGGCTTGCCCCGAAGCGGGTGCTGCCGGGCGGCCCCTCTTACAGGCGGCTGTAGACAGGAGAGAATAATGAAACAGATGGATGAGTACTTACCCTTTGTGCTACAGCACAAAAACATCGCCCGGATTGAAGAGGACACACTACTGATCGGAGACCGCCGGGCATATCCTTTCGAGCAGAAGTTCTACCGCTGCTCCGGTGTCGAGGAGGCTGCCGAGGCGATCGAAATGATGGTGACCCAGGGCGGCGGTCCGGTACACGTGGCCATGACGGCGATTCAACTGCTGGCTGCACGGGCTGAAGCGGGCAAAATAGAAAAAAAGGCAGAACTCTTTGAGCAGGCGAAACGGCGGCTGCAGAGTACCCGTCCGACCAATACTACTATGGCGCGAACCCTGGAGGTAATGGTCGATCAGGTGCGCTCCGGCATAGAGTCCGGAGAAAATATTGAACGGACAGCAGCCGGTTTTATTGAGGCCTTCACGGCTGAGTATCAACAGAAGGCCTTCCGGATGGCGGAGGTAGGGGCTTCACTGATAGAAGACGGGGACGGGGTTATGACGATGTGTTTCGCCGAGACCTCCTTCATTCTTTCCATCGCTCTGGCTATGGAACAGGGCAAGCAGATAAAGGTCTACAGTCCCGAAACACGGCCCTATTTCCAGGGTGCCCGTCTGACCGCCCCATGTCTGCAGGAGATCGGTGCCGACGTTACCCTGATTACCGACAGTATGGTGGCTTACATGATGTCCCAGGGCAAGGTTCAAAAGTATATGACCGCCGTAGATATCATTACCCGGGACGGCTGGGCCGCCAACAAGGTCGGCACATTTCAGAACGCTATTGCGGCCAACTATCACGGAATTCCCTACTTTCCCTTTGCCATCGACCCGGATATGAGCCGGCAAGGCCGGGATTCCATCATAATAGAAGAGCGTGATCCCGAAGAGGTGAAGCGGGTAAAGGGAGAACTGACTACCCGCAGCGATATGCAGGCCTATTACCCGGCCTTCGATATCGTTCCACCGCACCTGATTGCCGGAGTAATTACCCCGGAGGGGCTGGTCTCGCCCTATCAGCTGCAGCAGGTATTCGACCGGGAGGCGGAAGCGAGCCGGGAGGCGGGCGCATGAGTGTGGCCATAATCGGCGGAACCGGCATCTACAGTGCAGAGGGCATTGCCGCCGATGCACAGCAGGTAGATACCCAGTTCGGCCCGGTGGAGCTGTACCGGGGGCAGGGTGAATACTCCGATCTCTACTTTATCACCCGGCATGGAGCCGACCACAGCGTTCCTCCGCACATGGTCAACTACCGCGCTAATATCGAAGCACTGTCGCTGATGGGGGTAACGCACGCAGTCGGTATTTATGCGGTCGGTTCGATTACCCACCGGGTGCCGCCGGGGGGAATCGGGCTGATTGACCAGTTTATCGATATGACTCACGGACGGCAAAGTACCTTCTACAACGGGGGAGCGTCCGGGCTCAAGCATACCGATATGAGCGAGCCGTACTGCCCGGCACTGCGGAGCAATGTGCTGGCGGCCGCCCGCACCCGGGGGATTGAAATAGGAAACCAAGGCACCTATCTCTGCTGCAACGGACCGCGTTTCGAAACCGCCGCTGAGATACGGATGTATAAACAGTGGGGTGCCGACTGTGCGGGCATGACGGCGGCTACCGAAACCACTC
>JAASTM010000291.1 GCA_021767325.1 Spirochaetales bacterium | reverse complement strand
GTTCGAACAGCAGGTTATTCAGTGGTGAAGATGAGGCGCTCGATTTTATCGCGGTGCCTTATCTTCATAAAAACAGTTCGCTCCTGGCGGTTGTAAAACCATCCGCCCACATTGTAGGTCTGAAAGCGCCAATCGCCGTTCCACGACTGTCCGTACATCTGCATAGCCTCGAAAGGGTCTACGCCGCGCATCACCAGATAATGAGTTTCACCCACTGCAAAATCTAGAGTAATCTCAAAACCATCTGCACGTTGAACAGCACCCACCGCCTGAGCACTAGTCCACAACCGGATATTCTGGCCGAGCTCCTTCTCGAGACTCACCACCCGCGGATAAAAAGAATTTTCGGCAAGGAAAGAATAGGTTCTGGAAGGGGACAACCGGGAATCCGAAGAAACCAGGCCGCCTGCTGTAGCAGTCACCTCCGCCGGTAAGGCCCCGCTCTGGTCAGCAAAAGACACTGCCGAAACTAATAGCGAATTTCCAAGCCGTAAAGCCAGCGCCTGCGGCGAACCCTCTCCGGCGCGGGCTACCGCACTGAGTGAATTACTGCCGGTGCTGTTCCCAGTGGTGTTACCGCTTCCGGCCCCGGCGGAGCCGTTACCGGCTCCGCCGGCCGCATCCTCCTCGGCACCGATTAGCAGACCGAACCGCCGGAGGGCGCGGGCCAGTTTCACCTGCAGCAGTGGGTCCACCACGATCTGCGACGCGCCGTTGCTCACCGAGGCCTGAGAAAAGGATCTATACAAGAGCTGCGAATCCACCCGTGTAATATGGGCTAAGACCCGCTCATATGCCCGGTTTACAGAACCGGCTAAACGGGAAAATCGCTCGGGATACCTGTCCAGCGCATCAACCGCCAGAATGAACAGGCCGGCGGCGGCCGCGGAGTTCTCGATCGCCTGGACATCCATGTCACTGAGGGTCTGGTCGAGCTGACGCTCCAGTTCCTGGTCTCCGGCAAACACGACCGTACTCAAAAGCTCGGGATAGGCAGTTCCTTTTACGGATTCAGCTAACAGCTGCTCGGGGTTTTGGCCGATCAGCCGCGAAATCTCCTTAAGGAGCTGGGACTCTCTCTGTGCATAGGCCTGTTCGGCATTCACAATATTGTCTACAAAAGGAGAGGCGTGCCAGGCACTGTCAGCAGCCGCCTCGTCGGCCGCCGGCTGCAGGGCGCCGAAATCAACGGAACTGCGGCGGGCCAGAGATTCCGCGGCAGCCGCGGCGACCGCCCACCCGTCAGCCTGATCCGGTGAGCGCTGCCAGGAATTGAGCATATTATCGATCATCTGCTGAACCTCTCTCTCGGCTAGAGCGGAGGAAGGAGACGATTCTCCACCGAAATACCAGTACGCCAGCGGATCGGTTTCTGTGGGAAGGGGAGCCGCAATAAAACCGGCCATTACAGTCGGGCTTTCACCGGCCCCCATATCACTCTCGCCGGCCCCGGATCCGGTCCCGGATTCGGCCTCAGACCCGGCCGCGGATCCAGACCCGTTTGCAGCTCCGGCTGCACCGGAACCGCCGGCTAACCCGGGGTGGGCCAAACCGTTGGAGGCGGCTGCCTGACTCAGCATCATGCCGTTATCGCTGGGATTGAACTTGAGCTGCAGGCCTTCTGCGACCGGACTCACGGAGTCGTTGTGTACGAGCAGCAGGCTGCCGCTGTCCCGCCGGAGCTCGATGAGCGGGAGGGATCTGTGTACCGGCCGCACCTCTATTTCGGGAGGAGCGGATAAGGTAATGATTGGAATAAAATTAAATCCATCTTGAGTATCTTTATGATATAAAATTGAAAAGCCCGCATTGCCGTCGCGGACCATGAGCTCGAGGCTCCCACCGCGGGCCAGCATCAGTTCAAATCCGTTCTGAGTACTTTTTACTGAGCGAATGGGTATACGATCGCTCCGGCCGGTGGCATCCTCTACCTGGACGCCCCCCGAGAGATCCGCGGACAAGCCGTCCAGCGAAATCGTGATACGGCTCAGCTGCTGCCGCACGCCAGCTTCCTGGCGGTAGCGGACCGTAACAGGACCAATCGACTTAGTAATAACACGGCCGCCGATATCCTGCAGGTGCAGGTTAATAAAACCCAAAATCAGGATGACATAGATTATGGGAATGAAGTAATACTTCTTGGGCAACTTACTTTTCATGGGTAAATATAACTCCTAAACTGGCGGCGTTATTTTATCAGGGCACACCGCTAAAATCAACCTTGTTCATTTTAGCCTCAGTTAGTATAGTGAGCCCCACAGGACTAGGACAATTTTACCGGAGGATTCCCATCTATGCAAAGAGAAAATAGGGAGACCCTATCTCAAACCTCGACTAATTTCGCATACCACCATGCAGGCCTCATCAAAGGGCTCAAAAGCGCATGTTTAATTTTGATACTAAGCGCACTGTTCGTCGGCTGTGCCGGATTTCCGGGCGGTCCCGGCCGGGGGGAGGAAGCACCCCAGGCTGAACGCGAATCCGCAGAAAAACCAAAAGAGGAAGCCCCACAGCTGGAGATCGACCCGTACCAGGCCATTAGCGCATCCATGGCCGCCGGCGATCCGCAGAAGGCCTTGGAGGAGTTTGAAGAAGCCTATACCAACGACCCCGACAGCCCGCAAACCCAACTGCTCTACTCGAGCCTGCTCATCAGCGCCGGCAAAGCCGCCGAAGCCGAAACAGCCCTCGAAAAACTGCTGGACCGGGCGGAAGCTCAATCCGATCCGGAAAACTCAGCCCAAACCAGCGGCGAAACCCGAGCCCAAAACGAGGGGATAGAACAATCCACGCCGCAGCCTCAGGACCGAGCCGATATCCTGTATAACCTGGCTCTGGCCAAGGGAATACTGGGCAAGCAGGCCGAACAGGCCTCGCTCTTGAAGGAGGTACTGGAGGAGGATCCGGACCACGCCGCGGCCCACGCCACACTGGGAGAAATCTACCTCGAGCAAAAGGAACTCGACCGGGCACAGCAGCAGTTTCAAAAGAGCATCGAAGCCGACCCGGACAATTTTATCGCCCGCACCGGCTACGGGCATGTGCTTATCAGACAGAAGAAATACGACGAAGCCGTGGAACAGCTGGACAAGGCCGTCGAGCTAAAACCCGACTATCCCTTTTCCTACGTCGACCGGGCCAAGGCCAAATCGAGCTCCGGAGACACCAACGGAGCCCTGGCCGACCTGGCCGAGGCAATCAAGCTCGACCCGGGCCACTACTGGAATTATATCGACCGGGGCAAACTGCGGCTCTACGTCGGCAACGTTGAAGGTGCCTATGAGGACTTCGACCGGGCCGTCGAGCTGCGCCCGGATTACTTTCTCGGCTACGTGTACCGCGGCGGTGCCAACGACGACCGGGACAAGCCCGCGGCCGCCCTGCACGACTACCGTAAAGTCAGCGAACTGCGGCCCGATTACTATCCGGTCTATCAGCCCTACGCACTCCTGGCATACGAACAGGAGCAGTACCGCGAGGCCGCGCGGGCCTTCCGCATGCATTACGAACGCTACAGCAAGGATCACGGCCACGCTATAATGGCCGCCGTCAGCTATTACTTTGCCGGTGAAAAAGAAAAAGGGGATGCCTACCTCAAGGAGCATATGAACGACCTGCCTCGGGACACCTACATGTACGACATCGCCCGTACGTTCACGGAAAAAGGATACGACAGCTACCTGATGTCAAAACTCAACTCCGAGAGCAAAATCACGATAAAAACCCGCGCCCTCTTCTACGCAGCCGCATATTACGAACTGCAGGGCAACCTGGGCCTGGCTCGCAAATTCTACCTTGAAGTCGATGAGGCCAACATCTACGGCCTCATCGAAACCCGCCTGGCCGAGGCAAAGCTCGAGGACGCATTCGACGACCCGGCCGAAGCCCAGGAAAAACCGGAAGCGAAAGCCACCCCGGAAACAACCGGGGCAGCTGCAACAAACGCTCAATCCTGATACACTGTACACGGAGGCCATCATGCCTACTACTATAGTACAGGCTGGCATCCGGCAGCTGGCACAGCCGCCCCGACCAGGACCGATCAGGAGCCGACCGCGCGCCGAAAGCCGAAAGCCGTAAGCCGCGATCGTCAGCCGCAGGCCGCCCGACAGAAAGCCGTAAGCCGTAAGCCAGTCGGCCATAAAGCCGGCTATCTTTTACAGCACCGTGTGCCAGGCGAATTAAATAGATAAATCGAAGGAGAAACCACACCGTGGACAACAATGAAGAAATAAAACCAGCAGCCCACACAGCAGACAAGAGCCAAGCGCAGACCCCAGACCCCGAGCAGGCCGCGGGCCCCGAAAAGGCTGCGAACCAGAACGGCGCCGCTGACACTACCGGCCTCGCCCCCTCCGACACCATCACCCGGGTCACCCTGGGCGAGCGGGTGATCACCCT
>JAASTM010000290.1 GCA_021767325.1 Spirochaetales bacterium | reverse complement strand
GGGTCTGAAAAGTGGAGCGCCGCATAATCCACATTCTGCTGGGGGCCAGCCATGAATTCGGCGCTGAGTTCCCGCACCGCATTTTTTACCCGATAGGTTTCTCCCGGGACAATCAGCACATGCTCGGCATCCTGCCAGTACAGCTTATGGGGCGGCGAGGCGAACTCTTTTATCCCCGCGACCCAGGTGCTGAAAATGCTATTCAACTGTTCGGCCGGGTACTCGAGCTCTTCCGGGCTTTGCGGCGGGGGCAGATCCTCCGGAGTGATGCTGAAGGCCCGTGCATTGGCCGAATTTTCATCGTTTATACCGGCCCAGCGGTACTCAGCAATTGTACCGGCCATAGTGGATTCGACCTGGTAAAGCAGAACTTTGGTTTCGCCAATATGCCCCCGGTCGATTTCAAACTCGAGGGCCTGCAGATCGGGTAACTCGAGTAGGACTATCGCCTCAAGAGTAGCCGGTTCGCCGGCTTCTGCTGCGGCAATATCCCGATTCAGCCCGAGGCTGGTTTCGTCCATTTCACACCGGACTCCCCGGGAATACGCGGTCACCATTCCGCGGATGATGCGAACCTCATCCTGGAAGCTCAGATGGGTCCAGTCGGAGGTGGTCTCCATCTCCATGTAGAACCGCAGCTGCGCGGGCATGGCCGGGCTGCTGTCTGCAGGGGACTCTTCACCGGCTGGCTCAGGTTCGGAAGAGGTCGGCTCCTCAGTACCTGTGATTCTCAGGTTGGCGGGCGGCGTCTGACAGGCAGTAAAAAGTAGAGCGGAAAGGCAGGTCAGAGCGATGAAAAGCGTACACCATTTCTTCATACACTTCCTCCCTCTCTGTTTTACTGTAGTGTACCATGGGGGCAGCCTGCAGTCACTTGGTAAGACGTACATCCTGCCGGGCGGCGGGGCTGGTGTCCACCATCAGCACCGCTTCGTATCCACCCGGTACGAACTCATCCGGGACATCGATTGCGACTTCCGTGATCTTGCCTCTCTCGTCGGAGGTCACCGTGGTATCGTTGCTGTAGTACAAGGGCAACGCCCGCCCGCTTTCCGGGTCCGTTAGCACCAAGCTCAGCACATGTGCATCGGCAGATAGGTTCGCAGAGGAGAGATCGGCTCGCACCCGGGATCCATCCACCGAGAACCCCACAGTCTCCGGCATTACTCCATGAGGAGGCGTGCTGGTGCCGAAGAGCTGCAGATCAAGCCCGCCGAATACCGGCATCTCGCCGGTACGGAAATCGGTCATTCCCATCAGCTTGAGAAACCGGCCGTAGAACTCGATTTCATCACCCAGGGCCACCGCCGTAAGGGCGGGACGGCTGAGGATCTCGCCGGACTCTTGATCGGCAGCCGCCGAAATCCTGTAATATTTGAAGGGCATATCCCAAGAACCAATAAAGTTGATTTTGAAACCTTCGTAGTTGGAAAGCGTGACCAGGCCGTGTTCCATACGCAGATGAAGCGGATAGCGAACCTGCAGGCTCGGATCAACGCCCGTAGTACCGTCCTGCAGTTTTCCGCCGATCACCCACACCAGAACCTCACGGGCACTTGAATCCACAGCATCTGCCCCATTCCCGGCGCTGCCGCTTCCCCGGCCCGCAGAGAAGGGCTGTATCCAACCGACGGTCCCGGCCAGATAGTGCAGTGAATCGAATCCGATCTGGTTCCAGCTCGGCAGCATAGTAGGGTTGGGTGCCGCCAGCCGGCTGAGTTCGAACACCGTGGAAGCGTCACCGGAGCGCTCAGGCACCTGGTAGGGAAATTGAGAGGCATCCCCCTGCCCGATCGACACTTCGAATTGGAACTCGTGTTCGAATGTACCTGTACGGCGCCCTCCAAAAAATTTCAGTCCGATTCTCCGCAAATCGGTTTTGTAACTGCCGGAGAGTTTTACTGTAATCTCCCTGGTCGCCTTGCCCCCCGCCGAGCTGAGATCAGAAACCCAGTACTCCGACGGCGTGAGCAGTACAAACTGCCGATGAGCCGCTACTTCGAGCTTGAAATCAGGCTCACCGCTCACCTCTACTTCGAGTGTTTTCGGGTCGATGGCCGACTTCAGCGTGTCTCCGTTCTCTCTCACCACTAAAGTAAAGGCCAGGGGCTGGTTTGCCTCGATGCGTTGGGGCGGATCCACCGGCAATCCGCCAAACCGTCCGGTAAACACCAGATAAGAGCCCTCCTCCGGTAATTTCTCGCCAGGACCCCGGTCGCAGCGCGGATCGCGTAGGCCGGCGGGAGTCAGCGGATAATCATACGGCACGAAAAAAATACCGCCGTTTTCTCCAGCAATGCAGACTCCCTGTGGTCCGAGGGCCGGAGAACTGTTAAGGTCATTTCTGACCTCATCGATACAGAGGTACGACCAGCGCAGGGTGCCGTCGGCATTGATGCAGTACAGCCGCCCCTCCCCCGAGCCTACGTAGATCGTATCATCAGCGGCTACCGCCGGAGAAGAGCGGATCGGCTCGAGAGTATCAAAGGCCCATTCGACCTTCCCATCCCGTGGATTTAGAGCGTACACCGTACCATCCGCAGAGGGCTGAATGATGGTACCGTCAGAGAGCTGGGCAGGACTGGAATAGATGTGATCACGGAGCCCCCGCTTCCACAACTGTTTACCGTTCAGCTGAGAGTAGGCCCGTACGTAACCATCATACCCGCCCACTATTACCCCACCGTCGGCTGCATTGGAAGTGAGCAGCGGACTGGCAGCGTTCGAACCCAAGCCGCCGGCGGTCCAGCGGCGGGCTTTAGTATTGAAATTGTATGAAAAGAGGTTTTTCAGGGCCATGAACTGCGAGCCGAAGAAGAGCGCGCCGGTTTCGGTATTGACCGCCGGCAGCGACCACACCATTTCATTAGCAATATATTGATGTACCCGCTCGCCGGTATCCCGCTCGATTTCATACACCAGATAGTTGTCGTTCGGGGCCAGCAGATTGCCTCCCGGAAGCATCCCGATATTGCCTTCGAACCAGTTGAGGTTGTAGGTTTCCAGATCGAATTCCGCCTCAACCTGCTCTACACTATGGGCCGCAGTCTTCCACACCAGCTCACCGCTGCGGCGGTCGAGACAATAGACATGCGCATCCCCGGAACCGAAATAGACGCGCTGCCGGTCGTCCAGCAGGGCAGAGGAATCAATGATTTCACCCGTGGGAAAAGTCCAGTTCAGAGAGCCGTTCGAAGCTATGGAATAGAAGTTGTGGTCCGCCGATCCGATATAGATGTTTCCTGCGGCATCGATAACCGGTGAGCTGAAGATTCCTTTCCCGGTCATAAAACTCCAGGGTCGCAATCGCGGATTCTGTTGCGGCTGCACCGGCGCCCGGCCGTTCTGCAGTGAGTTTGCCCGAAAGCGCGGCCAAGGACTCTCAGAATCCAGGGCGACCTCCTGCACGGTCTCTACTGCCGGTAGCATATTGTGAGCTCGGAAAGGCACGCGGCTCACAAAGAACCATATGAGTCCAGCCACTAGCAAACCTGAGAGAATCCACATTACCTTCTTCATGTCAAACATTTTCAACGGCTCTCTTCCAAACTGTCAAGTAAAAAGGAAAATTGCACAATTTTACTTCCTCATATATAATCGTTCCTTGCAATGACTCCTCAAAACTCACCGGATGAACAGATTGAGCAGCTAAAACGGGAAAAACGTGCCCTTCGGGATGAATATGAGCGGCTCAAGCGCAGTGAATTCCGGTACCGTATGATTTACGACAACTCCTACGTCTCCATCTGGGAAGAAGATTATACCGAAGTATATGCCCTGCTGAAGGAACTCAAACAGCAGGGAGTAAACGATATAGAAGCGCATCTGCATACCCATCCGGATATAATAAAATCGCTTGCCTCGCGGATCAAAGTACTGGATGTAAACGATGCTACCCTCCGAATGTACAAGGCCGCCTCGAAAGCCGAGTTTCTCGGCTCTCTCGAGAAGGTGTTTGTAGCCGATTCAAAGGCGAGCTTCGTGCACGAAATGGCGGCAGTTGCCAACGGCGAGCGTTACTATGAGGGTGAGACCGTCGGCCGTAAGCTCACTGGCGAACTGATGAATCTGATCCTGCGCATCACTATTCCCGAAGAGGAGGGGCGCGGCGACTATTCGAATGTGCTGGTTAGTATAATCGACATTACCGCCCGCAAGCAGGCCGAGGAGAAACTTCGCAAGTCGCTGGAAGAGAAAAAGATTTTATTGATGGAGATTCATCACCGGGTCAAGAACAATTTGAATATCGTTGCCAGTCTGCTCAATATGCAATCCGAACAGATACATTCGGTTGAGCAGGCCCGGGAGGCGCTCCTGCTGAGCCAGAGCCGGGTGCACTCGATGGCAATGGTGCATGAGAAGCTGTATCAGTCAGCAGATCTGGCGCATATCGGGATGAAAAG
>JAASTM010000289.1 GCA_021767325.1 Spirochaetales bacterium | reverse complement strand
AGAGTTGGTGGAGCGAACCTCCTCCGGAAAACCGCTGCGCCACTTGATTCGTCCCAAAGAACTGCAGAAATCGGGGAATGAACTGTTGCTGATCGGCGAAAAACTGCCCGATAATTCGGAACTGCAGGTCTGGGTACAGAAGATAGGGTATATCAAAAAATGGAAGAGCTCTCTTTTCGTACAACCGAAAGACTATTCGACTCACGAGTAATACGCCCGGCTGAACTCCTCGAACTGCAAAACCGCCTGAGCCTGCAGCATCTCGCTGCCACCTAAAATCAGGCAACCGGCCTCGGCGGCTCTCCGCAGAAACCGGGTTTCCTCAGGCGCATAGATGAGCTCATACACAATCTCTGAACCAGTAAAGCGGTAAGCCGGCAGGGGATCCGCATCAGTGTCCGGCTCCATACCGGCACTGCTCGTCTGAACTACCAGCTGATACCCCGCACTCTCATTCCAGTTGCTCTCTACAGGCTGCCACTGCACGCCGAACTCAGCAGCCAGAGCAGCGGCCCGCGACTCGGTTCGGTTGACTATAGTAACATCGACCCGGGCCTGTTGAAGGGCATACACTACCGTACGGGCGACCCCTCCGGCCCCGACTACCAGTGCCCGGTCGCCAGGATTCAGTAGATTCCGCCTTTTCAGAGGCTCGAGAAAACCCTGATAATCGGTGTTGCTTCCCCGCCAGCCCCGGCGGCTCATTACTACGGTATTACACGAGCCGATTACACGCACCGCCTCGTCAATCTCATCCAGAAACTCGATGATCTTCTGCTTGTGCGGCACGGTGACCGAAAAACCTCTTACTCCGACGAGGCCGGTGAGTTCCATGAACCGGCCGACCTGGTCAACCTGAAACGGCAGATAGGCGGCATTCATCCCGGCATCGGCGAACCACTTGTTATGGATGCGGGGGCTCCTGCTGTGAAGCACCGGATTACCGATAATCCCGTAATAGACTGTATCGCCGTTTTGGGAGGAGACCCGGTATACCTGCTCCAGCTCGGCCGGACCGATTTGACCGGGGGCACCCTTTCGGCTTCCTGCAGAACAGAAGGTCAGCATAGACCCGCACAGCTGTGGTGCCACCCGGGTAAAGAATCCGAAACCTCCCATCCCGATGATAATCTTTTCCCGGATATGCGCAGTTTCCGCACAGGCGGCCATCAGCTCGTGCACATCGGCACTGCTCCTCGGAAAACAGGCGATTTTCGGTATTTCTCCGGCGGCCGAAATGCTTTCGATCAAACCCCTCATATCTGCGGGCACTCCATCAAAATCGTGCAGAGACCGAATCACTCTCACCCCCGCCTCAGCCGCGTCGTGCAGCACCTGCTCCGCCTTCACTCCATATTCAATATCGACATATGCAACACCGGGGCACAGCAGCGCGGCCAGTGTCTGCAGGCGCTGCGATTCTGAGAGTATCCGCGGTCCTCCGTCTTCCCTGCGGCGATAGGTCAGAATAACCTGAGCGCCAGCCCGGCCGGCAGCCTTTAGTACCTCTTGTATGAACCCCTCATTCGCCTGCTCGCAGAGATCGAGCCGTATCTCCACAGCCTCTATCCAGTCTCGATGGGTGTAAATGTCCTCGATTTTCTTCGCATCTTTTTCAGCGGTAAGCGTAAGACAGCGCAGCATAATGCCCCCTATTCGGTTCTGTTCTGCAACTCCCGCATCTTCCTCTGCAGGGTTTGATTATCCGGGCTCAGAGCAATCGCCTGCCGCAGATAGCGAATCGCTTTGTTGTACTCACCCATCGACTCATATAGTTCTGCAATCTCGATCAGCGCATTCGCATTCTGCATATTCTCCAGAAGGGCTGACTGCAGATACTGCAGCTTGCTCTGCTGATTCTCCGCGAGCCGGGCCCGGAAATAGAGCAGCAGGCTGCGGACATCCGAGTTGGAGTTGTCCTCCAAACGACGGTTTATGTACTCAGCCGCCTCGGTTCTGCGGCCTATCTCCAGCAGTACATTCAGGTAGGTATTCACGGCAGCCGAATTTTGCGGATACTCCTCGGCCAATGAGCGGGCATACTCGCGGGCGGTCTCCATCTCACCGACAGCCCGGTACACAGTTACAGCCTTCATCAGTAGAGATATGGTCCGCCGCGCTGCGAGCAGTTCTTCTAAATAATCGACCGCATCATTCCAGCGTTCGAGCTCGATTGCGGTATCGAGCAGTGACGCGGTTACAGACAGATTCTGGGGGTCTTCTTCGAGCCGCTGGCGAAAGAAGTCGTAAGCTTCCTCCCGTCTGCCGATTTGTATCAATAATTCACCGTAGAGCACCGAAAAGCGCTGAAAAGCGGGGTATTTTTCCATTCCCTCTTCTGCCAGTGCCAGAGCCTCCTCGCGCCGCCCCTGACGGATCAGTGATTGCACCTTGATCAGAAGGGTCTCGGGGGTCTCCCCGGTTTTCCGTTCAACCACCGCAGCAATCCGGGCGGCCTGCTCGTACTTGCCCTGCAACTCGAGCAGTTCAGCCCGCTTTCGCAGAAAAATGGTTTCATCCGGAAACTGAATAATCGCCGTAGAGAGCAGACTGTCGACTTTATCGAGCTGTCCAGCCTGCAAATAAATATTTATCGCCCATTGAAGTACATACTGTTTGTTGGGAAACTCCAACAGCAGCTGTTCTACATGACTGAAAGCCGCTTCGGGATTTCCCAGCGCATACCAAACCCGCACCGTTCCGAGCCGGGCCGGATAACAGGAATCATCCTGCCGAAGGACAGACTGATACAGCTCCTGTGCCTCGGAGTACTGCTCTTCCTGCTCGAGGTAGTACCCCTGCAGAAACCTGGCCAACAGAGAGTCTGGGTTTATTTGCACCACATAGGAGGTAACATCTCCGGCCTGCTCCCGCTGGGCCTGGGAATTACCGGTCAGCACTGCCAGGGCGGAGGCTAAAGAGGAGAGGAAAGTTGTCTGTTCTTGAGAAATATTGGGGACCTGACCAGCCGTCACGCTCTCGAAGAGCTGCGGATAGAGGCTTCCGGCTGGAGGCTGCACTCGTACAGTACTGTATTCCAAATAGGGATAGACTATATGGTAGAAGCGGTTTGCCACGAAGGTGAGCTCCGCCCCTACCTCGGTTGTATCTAAATTATCAGAATACAGGATGTTCAGGGCAATATCGAGGGAGCGTGGGGTTCCGATAGTGATATTGGAGCGTACACGCTCCAGTGCAGATGCCCTTTGCTGAATATCCCGCTGCAGGGAAGTATCGACCTCCTGCGGCGTATCATCCCCGGCACAGCCGGTTACTATCAGCAGGCAAACTGCACACACCCATACTATTCCAGCGTTTTTGCGGAACCCGGCTCCCATCATCCTCGTGTTCTGCTTAATCCATATGAGCTATGATTGCGTCGGCGAACTCACTGCTCGAAACCTTGGTAGCGCCGTCCATCATTCGGGCGAAATCGTAGGTTACCTGCTTGTTTTTGATCGCCCCGGTAATTCCCTTTTCGATTAAATCCGAAGCCTCTTTCCAGCCCATATATTCGAGCATAAGACTGCCGGAGAGAATCAGCGAACTCGGATTCACCTTGTTCTGGCCGGCATACTTGGGTGCCGTACCGTGGGTTGCTTCGAAAATTGCATGGCCGGATTCAAAATTGATATTTGCCCCGGGGGCAATGCCGATTCCGCCTACCTGAGCGGCGAGTGCATCGGACATATAGTCACCGTTCAAATTCATAGTGGCGATCACATCGAACTCATCAGCCCGGGTCAGTATCTGCTGCAGAAAAGCATCGGCAATAGCGTCCTTGATCAGAATCTTGCCTTCGGGAACATCGCCACCGCACTCGTCCCAGCTGACCACTTTATCACCGAACTCACGTTTCGCCAGTTCGTATCCCCACTCGCGAAACGCACCTTCGGTGTATTTCATGATGTTGCCCTTATGAACCAGGGTCACACTTTCACGCCCGTGTTCGATCGCATAATTCACCGCTGCTCGCACCAGTCGCTCGGTACCGGTTACGCTGATCGGCTTGATACCAATTCCGGAATCGGGTCGAATATCCCAGCCGTACTCTTTTTTCAGGAAATCAATCAGGGCCCTGGTCTTTTCTTCGCCGGAGCGCAGTTCCAACCCGGCATACACATCCTCAGTGTTTTCCCGAAAAACTACCATGTCCACCTTTTCTGGGGCTTTAACCGGAGAGGGGATTCCGGGATAGTGTTTGACCGGCCGCAGACATACATACAGATCGAGCTTCTGCCGCAGGGCTACATTCAGACTGCGAAATCCGCCGCCGACCGGAGTGGTGAGCGGCCCCTTGATCGCAACCAGATACTCGCGGATTGTAGCCAGGGTTTCCTGCGGCAGCCACTCTCCGGATTTATTGTACCCTTTCTCACCGGCGTACACCTCTTTCCACTGCACCGT
>JAASTM010000288.1 GCA_021767325.1 Spirochaetales bacterium | reverse complement strand
TTCGACACTATCAAAGTCATGGGCGCTACTATTGATGATGCCTGCGGCGAGGCCTTCGATAAGGTAGCCAAGCACTATAAGCTCGGGTATCCCGGCGGGGTTGCCATCGATACACTCGCCCAGAGTGAGAGGGCAAACCCGGAAGCCTTCGCATTCCCCGATCCTTCACTGCACAAGGGAAAACACCGCTACGATGTCTCGTACTCCGGCCTGAAGACTGCGGTTATCAACCAGTTGGACCAGTTCTGGGACGGGAGTTCCGAAAAATCACCCGAAAACATTGCCGCATCCTTCCAGCGGGCCGCTATCGACATGCTGGTGCGCCGGGTAAAACGGGCGGTCAAAGATACCGGAATGAGGCGGATAGTGGCCGGCGGCGGGGTAGCGGCCAATTCGCTGCTGCGCAGCCGACTGAAAGCGATGGACGGGGTAGAAGCGGTGTTTCCGTCGATGGGATTGTGTACCGACAACGGGGCAATGATAGCCGGTATCGGCTACCACTACCTGCGGCGGGGAGAACACTCCGAACTGAACTTGAATGCGTATCCGCGGGTAAAGCGCTTCAGAAAAACATACCCCTAAGGGCTCCCGGGCGGTGAGGTGTTCCCGTCCTGTTCCTGGCGTAGCAGTTCTGCCTGTAGTTCCTGGATGTCCTGATCGTCGTCGAACAGTTCCGGCGGCGTAGAGAAAGCACCGGCGGTCAGTTTGCGGGCTACCAGTTGGACCCCCTGGGAAAACTTCGATTCCGGCTCGTCTTTGATGTAGGGAACCCGGGTGATAATTGACCGGCTCACCCCCGGATCGTTCGGCAAAAATCCGATGAACTCCATAGGAATCGACAGATTTTTACGGCTGATCTCCCTCAGCTTGGATCCCACTGAGAAATCCTGGCTCGAATTGCCCATATTCAGAATGACCCGGGGAAAAAAGTTCTGCAGCTGCTCCTCGGCCTTCAGCCCAGAGTCCGATGAGTGTTCGGACAGAAGGTTCACCAGTTGGGTGAAAGAGTGTGGGCTGCCTTCCAGCGGACGGCTTATGAACTCCTGTATGATATCTCGCTCGGGGCTCTTCGCAGGGAAGCTGCGGTACAGCAGGCGGTATACCGCGCTCTTGAGAAATGAATAAGAGCTGAGAATAGCAGTGGTCTCCGGGGTGGTAACGATAAGACCCGTATTCGAAATGAGGAAAAAGTCGATGACGTTGTATGAGCTGCCTGCACCGAGATCGAGGATGATATAATCGGCTACCAGCTGGTTCAGCTCTTTGAGCAGCTTCTTTTTAGTAAAGTAGGGCAGGTTCGCGGTTCCGGGCAGCAGGGAATCGCCGGGTATGAAGTAGAGCTGCGGGGTGTCGGTCGGAAGCACCAGGGATTCCAGAGAATCCTCCTGCTTATAGATGTAATTGCCGAGGCCGGGATGTTGGTTTTTTATCCCCAGGCATGTGTGCAGGTTCGAGCTGCCGAGGTCGAGATCGACTAAAATGCAGGTTTTGCCTGCCTGTGCCAGCGCTATGCCAAGATTGGCGGTGAACATCGTCTTTCCGACTCCACCCTTTCCGCTGGCCACCGGAAGAATAGTTTTCATGTCTAATTAGAATAGAAGAATTATATTATAAATTCAATTCTTTTTCTTGCTCGACACTTTCGCAATCGCGGTGAATTGTGTAAGGTTATAGTGATACTAAAATAAGATGGAGCTAGGTATGGTTACACCTTTTAACCTCGATGAGGCAATTCGCAAAGTACCGGATTTCCCGAAGCCGGGTATCCTGTTTTATGACATAACCGGTATACTGCAGAATCCCAAAGCTTTCAACTACTGCATTGACGCGATGGTAGAGCAGTATAAGGACAAACGAATAGATGCGGTAGCAGCCGTAGAGGCCCGGGGTTTCTTGTTTTCGGGCCCCTTCGCCGACAGACTGAAAATACCGCAGATACTAGTGCGGAAGGCGGGGAAGCTGCCGGGCGAAGTGAAGGAGAAGCGTTTTTCTCTGGAATACGGCGAAGACGTAATTCAAATCCATACCCATGACGTGCAAGCGGGGGCGAATGTGCTGCTGCTCGATGACCTGATTGCAACCGGCGGCACGCTGAAAGCCGCTGCCGATCTGATCACTGAGATCGGCGGGAAGGTGCAGGATATCTTCTGTGTAATCGGTCTGCCGTTTCTCAATTACGAGGAAAAACTTTCTGATTACACCATTACCACCCTTATCAATTACGAGGGCGAGTAATTTCGCAGACTGTTGACAAAAATTGAAGCTTTTATTACATTAGCTTCTGTAATTCGTTGGCCGATGGTGTAATGGTAGCACGGCAGATTCTGGTTCTGCTTGTGAGGGTTCAAATCCTTCTCGGCCAGCTCTTATGGTCCCTTCGTCTATCGGCTAGGACGGAAGATTCTCAGTCTTCAGAGAGGGGTTCGATTCCCCTAGGGACTAAGCCGGAGCCGCCTTTTCTAAGGCGGCTTTTTTTATAATAGAGATTTAATTATTCTGCACAATGATTTATACTAACTGATATGGAAGAGCAATCTCGATTCGACCGTCTGGTTAAAAATTTGTCCAAAAACGAGCGCCACGACCTACTAGATAAACTCCGTACGGCCACCAAACCGACTCTCAGTCAGGAGCCGTTGAAAATAATCGAGGAGGAGTCGGGGAGTTTCGACTACAACAAGGCCTTTCAGCAGCTTTCCTTTATCGAA
The DNA here is from genome assembly GCA_021767325.1 of Spirochaetales bacterium. Next base: position 1,703 of record JAASTM010000288.1, on the reverse strand, counting down.
CGGCTGTTTCTCTTTCTGCGGGTTATGTTTACATCCGACACCCGTGAGGAACTGCTCGAGGAGATGATTCTGACCAAGCTCAGTAAGCAGGTCGAGCGAAATTATTCCAATATATACACCCATTCAAACGGTGAGCTGGCAGCCAACTTCTACTGGAGCGTAAAAAAACTCCAAGACCGGCTGTCGTTTCTGCGCGAGCCGCTGCGCAGGTCTCTGGCAGCCCAGAAGAAGGATTTTTTTGCGTTTTTGGTCGGATGGGAGATGCCCGACATCCAGGAACGACTGATGGCCGAAGTCGATCCCGAGCATGTGGCCTATGAAAAGTCCATTTCAGACCCCTACAAAATCCGCAAGGAAATAGAATATCAGCTGGAGGACATCCTAGAGAGCATCGACGATGCCCGTAAGAACATTCTCTATTCCCGGGTCCGCAATCTGCACGCCTTCAACACCCTGGTGATGTACCCCTACGAAAAGCTCCTGTCGAGTTTTGAAAAGCGCGGGGCCGGCGGTGCGCTAACCGCACCTATCTTCGAAGTCAGGTCGTCGCTGCTCGATCTGACCAAGGTGCTGTATTCGGTAAAGAATCCGCCCCCCGAGAGTATGATGAAGGTGGTTTTTCTGTTTTATTTGCAGAATTCCCTTGAAAATGAGGAGAGCGAGGAGGTGGAGCGCCGGCTGAACAATCTGCTGAAGCAGACCGAGGAGGCGCTTAACTACCTGCGTTACTTTCATGTGCACGTGCCCATGCTCACGCTTTCCAGATTGGTTCTGCGCAATATCGAGTTCATTCCGGACAGCATCGCCGGCGGAGAAGACTGGTTCGTCCTGTTCAAACAGTTCTGGTACCAGCGCTTCGATCAGCGCATGCGCAGCTACAGCGAGACCTTCAAACGGAACCAGCTGATAGACTCGGCCAAGGAGTTTCTCAAGGCTCATTCCCTCCCGGAGGTAAAGTATTACAACCACATCGGCAGCCAGTACAATCTGCAGCCCCGTTATTTGAAGACCATTGGACTGATCCGCGGTTTTATGGACAGCTTTTTCATAAGTGAAATGAACAGCCCCCTCAAACTGGTGCTGATCGACGGGGAGTTCTACAAAGAGCAGAACCGCGAGGAGTATAACGATGCCTATAACGGAATGCTGTGGGTCAGCGACCGCATCGACAACCTCGAAATGTCGCTCTCTCGAGACGGCGAAATCGGGAAGCGCATCGATTCAATCAACAGCGAAGCGGCCAGCGAACGCCAGCGTGCCGGCCGGATGCAGCAGCTGATTTCCAGTATCGACAGCCAGGTCGAGGAGATCATAACCAAGACCATCGACTATGTAACCCAGCTGAAAAACGTTATCGGCGGCATACTCTACGGCGATATGGGCGGCCGCTACGATACCCTCTCCAATATGGGCTACATCGGCCGAAACGAAAACAAAAACCTGCAGCAGAAACTCGGCTCGATCAATAAAAAGCTCGATTCGTTTCTGGATATTCTCACCCAGCTCTACGACGCCGAAAAGCGGATAGAAGAATAATGCAGCTGGTACTTCTAGAGCGGAACTCTCATGGGAATTTGGGGATAATAAAAAAATTGCGTCAGAATGAGCCGGACCTGTGGCTCAGCCTGAGAACCGCCGGGGACATGCGGTCCGGCAGCGATCAGCGTCGTTCACTCCTGTTACATGTGCTGCAAGAGCCGGAT
>JAASTM010000287.1 GCA_021767325.1 Spirochaetales bacterium | reverse complement strand
TACAGGGAGTGGGCGGCGGTAGACTCGGCGGTAAACCGGCGTTCTGCAGAGAGGGTTTCCAGCCGGAAGGAGTCGCCGGTCAGAATTCCCAGCACCGAATCGGAGCCCGAGCCGGGACTGGCGGCGATGGCCGCGCATTCGAGTATCTTGCCCATATGAAGGGCAAGCCCGGGATCGAAGCCCTGCATGATCGGCAGGGCGGCAAAGACCGCCGGATCGTAGGCCCGCCCGCAGATGATCACGTCGCAGCCGCTCCGGTGGGCCTGTATAATCGGCTCGATGCCCATCTGGGCTACGATGGTGCCGGTCCGCCGGACGGTCTCGGCAGTCAACTCACCGAACCCGTCAAGCGACTCTACAGCCCCGACCCGCAGCTTGTCGAGTACCAGCTGCCGGTCGATATCCGCGGGGATAATTCCGAGCTTAAAACTGAGCTCCTCTTCCCGGGCAATTTCACGTACGATCTCAAGGCACCAGTCGAGGTGCGCCCGGCCACCGGCCCCGCCGGCGGTGCCTACCACGACCGGTATGCGCTGCTTTACCCCTTCGGTCAGCATGAAGCGCAAGTCCCGCTTCACCCCGAGGCGGTTGGTAAAGCTGATGCCCTTTCCCAGGTAGTAGGGGCCCGGATCGGTGGATCCTCCATCCACCGCGATCAGGTCCGGCTTCCGTTCGATTCCGGCCATGAAAGAGCTTTCCGGAAAGCCGTAACCGAGAATGGCGGTTGGAGAGAGAACGGTGAAGCTGTTCTGTGGTTTATCCTGTTTCATATGTATATCCTTCAGGTCTGCCGAGTCGGTAGTTCAACACTTCAATAGTGCGCATCATCTCATTGCGGACTATCACCAGTCCCTCGTCGAAACCCATTCCCGGTTTCACCAGCATGCGCTCCGGACGGGCCGCCATAGCCAGGTGGACGCAGGCTCTGGCAGAGAGGTCGGTTTCGTTGCAGGTACCGCCCTGGTATGCCTCGATACCGCTTTGCTGGCAGTAGAGTACGCTGTCCACCACATTGTGGATACTGCCCAGGTCGGGGGTCTTGATCTGGGCCATGTGGCAGCACTGGGCATCCGCAAAGGCCTGGATGTCCTCCAGGGTGTTGCACCACTCATCGGCCACAATTTTCACCCTGCTGCCCTTGCGTTTCAGGGCCCGTTTCAGTTCGGCCAGCCCTTGAATCTGCGCCTCACGCTCTCCCAGATCGACCGGTCCCTCTATGTAGAGACTGTGCGGTCCTGCTCTCTCGCCCAGCCGGGCCAGGTAATCGGCCATGGCCTCTACCTCATTGTCAAAGGCGATACCAATGGTACCGTACACATCGATGTGCAGGTCCGGCCCATCGCTATCGCCGTTCTGTCCGGGCCAAAACGCGGCGATGCGCTCTTTGAGCCAGGTGACATATTCGGCGAGCTTTTCCCCGCGGCGTCCCAGCTTTTCATCGACATTATTGATCAGTCCATGGGGAAGGGCATCCACCTGTTTGAGGATCATCTTGTCAACGGCGGTGTAACGATCATCCCCGCTCTGCCCGAAAAGGGGAACCGGCGCGGGGGTGACGGGGAGGTCCCACTGGCGGCAGACCACTTCCGTTTTGGTCTCCTTGCCGGCCAGGGCCGCTGCATCCAGGAGGGCCTGACTGATACCGTAGCGGATTGCCGTATGAAGCCGCTTACCGTCGACTTTCAGCTGATCGATAAAAATCGCATTCTCACGGAAGTTTTCAGCCTCCCGCCCTTCGAGCAGAGGGGCAATCTCCCTGCGCAGCATCAGCAGATAGCTCTCTGCAAGGAAGAGCGGGTCTCTCCCGCCTGCCCCGGAGTATTGCACGGCGGCACAGTCCCCTTCGGCAGCCGAGCCGTCCTCCAGCAGAAGGATAACAGATACTGCTTCACCTGCCTGGCGGACCGTATCGAATCCGGGAGTCTGTGCCTGGCCGGTGTAGAAAAAACCGTCGTGTCCGGCGCCGGCCTTGATGGCCCGCTGATCATCGAAAAAGAAGCCGCTGTTCCCGGCCGAAAAAAGTGCCTTTATTATCTTCATATCCATCTCCTGTATATTATTTGGGTCGTCCTACAAGGTAGCCCTTGCTGATGGCATAAATATCGTCGATTACCATCTGAAAGCAGGGTTGCCGCTTTTCGACCTGCCCGCGCAGGGCAACCTGCTCCCGGTGAAACTCTTCGAGTTCCCTGTTCAGGGGCACGTTCCCTTTCTGGTAAATCCGTACCGCACCGTTGTTGTCTCTGATAGGCAGGAGTTTGCCCGCATTGTTTATAGAAGGCGAGAAGGGCACGTCGATCACCCCGGCTTCAAATGCGCGCACCGCTGCCAGGGCCGGATCGCCCTCTCCCAGCTCTAAGGCACGGTCGATCACCAGACGGACCTCCTGGCGGATAATCTCTTTCTCACGGTCGAGCTCGGCCCCGCTTATGGGCTGTTGCTCCCGGAGCATATTTACTACCTGCCGGGTGCCCTTGAGCCCCTGTAGGTTCGCCTCTTTAGTTGGGATGCCCATGGCCTCGTGGGGGCTCTTGGTAATAACTTTATCCGCGCCGGCCATGGCGGCTGCGATGCCACCCCAGCTGATGACCCCCATCGCCCGGTCTTCATCCTCGGGAAAGCCGCCCATCCACTGGTGGAAGACGGTTGTCAGTTCAAAATCGTGGAAGCCGGCCCGCCGAAAATACTCATCGCCCAGTTCCCGCAGGACCATAGTTGCCGCGATATCCTGTAGAAGGTTTCCCGCCTGTCCGTAGCCGAGGGTGATTGAGCTCACTCCCTGCTCCAGGGCCAGCAGTCCTTCGAGGATTGCCACGCTGTGGCTGATGAAGGGGGGGATCAGGGTGCCCGAAAGAGGGCCGAAGGGTTCGCGGTTTATTACGGCCCCGGCCTCTCCGTAGAGACCGCAGAGACGGTCTACGTATTGCCAGTGGCGGATCGATCGTTCCAGGGGAATCTTTTTGGCATAGGGGATGTTGTAGGAAATACCACCCCCTTCGAAGGCCGAAAAACCCGCCGCAAGGGTTATCTCGGCTAAGAGCCGGGCGTCGGGAGTACCGTGGCGCACCTGTACCGGTTTATCCAGGGATTCGGTCACCCGGCGGCACTGCTCCACGCCGTGATTCACCGCCGGAAATCCGTTGAGCAGGGAGTGTCCGGCGGCAGTCGATTTCTCGATGCCCCGGGCCGCCTCCTCATACCGGTTCTGACGGGTGTAGGCGTCGATGGTTGTGGGCAAAAGATCGGCCTCCGCTTGAAGAAAGCGGAGCAGGGCGATGTGTTCATCCGGCAGGGCGACCCCGGCCCGCGGCTGCAGCAGCAGTCGCTTCTGGCGGGCAGCATCGGAGAGCACCGCCGCAAACTGTTTCTCCCGGGCTAGGTTCAACTGATATTCGATTCCCTCCTCGAGAGAGAGAGCCTCTCCGCCGGGCCGGCCGGTGGGCCAGGTCTCCAGGACCGCCGCTCTCTCGGTGAGAAAGCGGTCTTCCGGTAACTTCTGGGTTTCATGCTCCATAGCTGCTCCTTATGCTGAGTACTTTTGGGGCCAGCCGGCAGGCGGCCTCCGGGTGTCTGCGGGCCGCATTTGCCAGCAGCGGCCAGAGATAGTCGCTGTCCTGCCAGAACTGCGGGCTGCCGGGAATCAGCAGCTCCCAGCCCTGCCGGTCGAGGACCGGAGGACTCAGTGGCCGGGGGGGCTGGGAACTGCGGGAGAGAAAACCTCCTGTAACGATCACCGCGCTTACCCCGGACAGATCCTTGCCCTCCTGAACGGTAACGGTGCCTGCAGTGGTAGCTGTCTGTCGCAGCCGGCCGGCATGCCGCAAAAGACTCTGGTCGAGACAGATCTTGGCCAGCAGCCGGTCTTCCCCGGCCGGCGGACTCTCCGGCCTCCGGGAAACCTCGGTCGCATAGCTCCGCAGCGCTCCGGCTTGGTCTTCCGGCAGCTGCAGCACCCGCTGCAGGTAACCATCCGATTCCGCCGCGCTGAAGGTTGCCGCCGCGCTCACCCGTATGCCGAGATCCCCCTCAACCGTCCGCTTGGGGTCCGGTTCCGGCAGGCCTTTTAGAACCCGGCCGGCAGCTGCCCCAGCCACCCCGAAGGAGTAACAATCGCTGGTCGCACCTCCGACGTCGAAGAGTAGAAAGCCTCCGGCCCGGCCGGCCGCAGTCTCCCGCCCAGTGGGCTGTGCCGCGCTGAATATCGCAGCGCTTTGAAAGGGTGGCAGCGAGAGAAAGTCGAAGATGGCAGAAGGCGTCGGCACGGGAGAGCTGCCGGTTTTCCTCACAATCTCATTTAGTCCCTTTCCTCCGCAGAGGCGCTCGAGGAAAATTCGCCGGATCGCCTCTCTGGCGGGGCCGGGAGTGGGGCTGCCTATCTCCGGAAGGATGTTTTCGCAGAGATAGAGCTCCC
>JAASTM010000286.1 GCA_021767325.1 Spirochaetales bacterium | reverse complement strand
GGATGTTGCCGACCGGACTAATCTTCTGGCCATGAATGCAGCCATAGAGGCGGCGCATGCCGGACACGCAGGGCGCGGGTTTGCGGTTGTTGCCGGTGAAATCCGCAGCCTGGCGGAAGAGACCAACGAAAACTCACGTACAATCCGGGCAACTCTGGAGGAAAACCGCTCCCTCATCAGCAATGCCGTGGAAGCGGGCGATGCCTTGCACGGGGTGTTCAATGAAATCAGGTCGAAGATTTCCGAAGTACATGCAGGTCTCATGGAGGTGATAGCCGGAATGGATGAGTTCCGGGCCGGCCATTCCGACATGCAGCAGGCAATTGATAATCTGAATCAGGTTAACGAAACAGTCAATGAATCTCTCCAGGTCATGGATGAGAATCTGCAGGCCGGAGCACGTTCCGTCGAGCACATTGCCGCAACTATTGGCGAGCTGCGGCAGCAGTTGGATGAGCTCTCCAGTCATACCGACTCTATCTTAGACGAATCCTCGAAACTCACCGAGATAGGGCAGGAGAATGTTGACAGTTATACCCAGCTGCAAAATGAGATTCGCGAAGCCAGCGAAGCGTGATATACTCTCTGCATGCAGTCGGTCGAGCAACTGAAATACCACGATTCCAACCCATCCCATCAGGTAGCTCTCATTCAATGGAAGCTGTTACCCCACGAAGTTGAAAATGCCGAAGCCTTCGCACAGGCGGTGCGGCAGAGATTTCGTCGGGCCTGTTCGCAGCGGACGGTTAGGATGCTGGTGTTTCCCGAACTGAGTGGGTTGTGGCTGCAGCTGAGTGCACTTCTCCGCCGGTCCTCCGTAGTCGATGCTAAGCCCGCCGGATTGTCAGAGGTGGCAGGGTTGGCCGCTGGCCTGTTGGTCAGAGAGCCCGGCGCTCTGCTGAGGGTGTTGTTCGGTGCCGGCGGGCGGGGGCTTACCGCCAACCGGTGGAAGCAGCACTTGCAGGAGTGGCTCGAACCTTTCCGTAGGGGCGCTGAAGAGCATAATGTATACGTGTGTCCGGGCAGTACTTTTCTGCCTCGGTTTCATTCTTCTCCCCGCGGTAATCCGGTGATGGATAAGCCCGCTCCAGCTAACACGAGCTGCCTGATTGCGCCGAACGGCAGACTGCTCGGCTTCCGGAGAAAAGTACGGCTCACTGCTCTGGAAAAACGTCTCGGATTGATCGCCGGAGATGTGGCGGAAGATCTGCTGCCGTATCGGACCGAGCTCGGCAGGATAGGTCTTGCCGTCTGTCTGGACGGCTTCTACGAGGATGTTATTGCCCGGCTGGATATGCATGGAACGGAGTATGTGCTCCAGCCTTCAGCGAACAGTATCGATTGGAACTCGCTGCTGCAGCGGGAGGAGAACCGCCAGGTGCTGCAGAGTGAGGAGTGGTTGACATGCGGCAGCGGGGCTCTTATTCAAGGCAGAGAGCGTATCATAGCCGCCTACAATCCGATGTGTGTTACCCGCGGATTGCTGTTTTCGAACAGCGGGAAGTCGAGTGCATGGATCAACTGCCGGCGGGCAGCCACCCGATCCCCCACAGCTACCACAGCGGCAACCGACGCCGAAGCGGGAACATATCCGGGGCTCATCAAGCGAGCTGAGAGTGAATATCAGGAGGAGATTCTCTATGTCGAGTTACCAGAACCCTGAGGCGTTTACAGGTATCCGGCGGTTTGCGTATAACCTGTCAGCCGCCGGGTGGACACTGCTGGATTCGCTGCTGCTCACCTACTATGTGGTATTTCTGCTGCCGCCGCAGGAACGGATCGATCAGGGGATGATACAGTTTGTTTCGGATCGCTACGTATTGGGCGGCTTAACCGCCCTGGGGGCTATCATGCTGTTCGGGCGGCTTGTGGATGCGGTTGCCGATCCTCTGGTAGCCTCCTGGTCGGACCGCAGCAGCTCGCGCTTCGGCCGCAGGCGGCTGTTTTTGGCGCTCGGAGGTGTCCCGCTGGCCTTATCGGTGGCAGCCGTTTTCTTCCCGCCGATTCAGGCTGAATCCTGGATCAACACCCTGTATCTTGCCCTGATTTTCGGCTGTTACTTTTTCAGTTTTACCCTCTATGTCGGCCCCTATATGGCTCTGATTCCCGAACTCGGCCACAACGAAAAGGAACGGCTGATTCTGACCACTGCGCAGGGCTATTGGTCGCTAATAGGCAGTGCGGTCGTGATGGTCGGCGGACCGCTGCTAATTGCCGCACTTATGCAACAGAGATCCATGGTGGGCGCCTACCGGCTGGGTATTCTGCTGATGGCGATCCCGGGTCTGCTGCTCTGTTATGCAGCGGTGTGGGCAGTGGATGAAAAGCGTTTTAGTGATGCCGAGCCCGCTACCATTCCGTTCAAGGAATCTTTCCTGCTGACCGTAAAGAATCGAAGGTTTATTCTGTATCTGGTCGGGAATATGACCCTGTGGTTTTTCTTTAATATCGTTCGTTCTTCGAGTGTATCTATGGCGATTGTTTTGACCGAGGGCGATGAGGCCTTTGCATCGATGGTCTTTACCGTTTTGATCGGTGCGGCGGCCCTCTGCTTTCCACTGATTGCCGTCTTGGCCCGCAAGATAGGCAAAAAGGCGCTCATGTGCATTGCACTGATTGCATTCTCTGCGGCGGGCATCGGGTTTTCGGTTACCGGTATGCTCCCCGTCTCGGCCAGGGCCTGGATGCTCGCTACAGCGGTAGTAGCGGCCTTTCCCTCGGCTGTGCTGATAATTATACCAAATGTAATGCTTTCGGAGATTAGTGAAGAGGATACCCGCAGAACAGGGCAGCGCAGAGAGGCGATGTTCTTCGGTACTCAAGGTTTTTTTATGAAACTGAATCTGGGGGTCTCAGGCGCGGTTATAGCTGGTCTGTACAGTGTGTTCGGGAAAGACATTGCCAATCCACTGGGGGTGCGCCTTACCCCGCTGGTGGGAGCTGTGGTTGCATTGGTAGGATTCATTATTATGTTGCGTTATAAGGAGCCGGTCAGTGAGTGATGCGTCATTCGTCGGAATAGGGGTAGTCGGCTGCGGACAGCGGTTGAGAACAATCTGCAGTCATCTGTTGCGCCACCACTCCCTGCAGATAGTGTCACTGTACGATCCCAATCCTGCCCAAATGCAGCGCTTCGTCGACGAGTGCGGAATAAGCCGGAGCGTGGAGAGGTGTGAGAGCTGGGAGTCCGTGCTGGAAAACCCGGCGGTCGCATGGGTGTGTATCGGTTCGCCCAATAGTTTTCACTATGGGCAGACCCAGGCTGCCCTGCACGCCGGAAAACATGTGTTTCTGGAAAAGCCCTTAGCTACCACGGCGGATGACTGCATCGACCTCCTACGGCTCGGTCGGGAGCATGACCGCAGGATAGTCACCGGATTTGTACTGCGCTACAGTCCCCTGTATCGCAGTGTCAGGCAATTGCTGCAGGAGCGGAAGTTCGGCCCGATGCTCACCATTCAGGCCAATGAAAACATCTCTTATGCCCACGCGGCGTATATAATGCGGGGTTGGCGGAGAAAAAGCGACGTAGCCGGGCCGCACATACTGGAAAAATGTATCCACGATATCGATATCATGCAGTGGATGAGCGGGAGCCGTTTCAGCAGAATTGCTGCGGTCGGGGGAAGGAGTATTTTCTCCTCTGCGCATCGCGGGCTGTACTCACAAGAGATCCTGGCATCCTGGGAAAAGAAGGGAAATCTGGACAGCAGCGATCCCTTCTCCGATGACGAGATTACGATTGAAGATCACATTCAGCTGCAGGCCGAGGGGGAAAACGGGGTAAAAGCCCAGTTTACTGCGGTCGCAGGCGCGGCGATGCCGGAGAGGAGACTGAGTATTACCTGTGTCGGCGGTTCGATTGCCACTGAGTTGTACTCGGGTACGGTGCGGTATCGAACCATCGAAATGGATCATGAGGAACAGCTGCAGTGGTTTGAAGGCGGACTGCACGGCGGCGGCGACGGAGTGCTGGCGGATGAGTTAGAGTCAGTGATGAGCGGAGGCGCCGAACCGGCGGTGGAGTTGAAGGAGGGCGTGTGGGCCAACATCGTTGCGATTGCTGCCGATGAGGCCCGCCGGAGCGGAGCCTGGATAGAGCTGCGCCCGTATTGGTTCCGGGCTGATGCTTTTGATAAATAGAGCTTACTCGAAGGGGTTGTTCTGTTTTTTCCACTCTTCGAAGCTCTGTTCTTCCTCGGCTTTCCATGCGGCATAGTCGCCCATCACATAGCCTTCCCACGTGTCCCAGGGAGAAACGGCTTTTTCAGTGTAGAGGGCTTCGGATGCGGGGCTCTCCTCACTGGTGCGGGCGGAGGCAGCGGCGCCTTCGGTCAGTTCACCATCTTTCCAAACCCCTTCGACCCGGGTACCGTCGGCCCTTACAAACACTCCCTCACCGTGGAAAACTCCTTCACG
>JAASTM010000285.1 GCA_021767325.1 Spirochaetales bacterium | reverse complement strand
TGTTGACAAACAACTATCTGCCGTTTATTGGAGGTGTTCCGATATCGATCGATCGCCTGCGGCGGGGACTGCGGTTGTGTTCACATTCAGTTTTAGTAACGGCACCGGATTACGCGAATAGAGATCCGGACGAGATGAATGTGCTGAGAATACCGGCACTGCTGCCATGGGGAAAACAGCGTGAGTTTCGCATGGCAAATATTTTTTCTCCCCGTATCGGTAGAGAGCTCCGACGGTTCAAACCTGATCTGATACACAGTCATCACCCCTACTGGATGGGCAAAGCGGCCTTACGGCAGTCCCGACGACTGAAGGTACCCTTAGTATATACGTACCACACCAGACTTGAGCACTACTCGCACTTTGTGCCTTTACCGAGTCCGCTGTTCCGAAACATAATCTCGCATAGCATTGTACGGCGATATGCCAACCGTTGTGATGGAGTTATTGTGCCGACCCAGTCAGCCGAGGAGTATTTGCGCCTCATCGGTGTTACCAGCGATATATATGTTCAGCCTACCGGAATAGAATTCGATCGATTTCAGAACCCCGCCGATAACGAACAATTACGTAACAGGTATTCTATTACATCTGAAATAGTCATGGTCAGCGTATCCCGCTTAAGTAAAGAGAAAAATATTGATTTTCTAATCGAGGGAGTGGGACATCTGAAAGAGGATTGTACGGTACCCTTCAAATGCCTTGTAATTGGAGACGGACCCGAACGGAAGAGATTACAGGACCGGATCGAAGCTCTTGGCTTAACCGAATCAATCTATCTGGTTGGTTCGGTTGCTCCGGAACAAATGGCAGAATTTTATAGCTTGGGAGATCTATTTTTGTTTGCCTCCACCTCGGAGACGCAGGGGATGGTGATTCTGGAAGCAATGGCGGGGAGTATGCCGGTAGTCGCAGTTCGCTCAAGTGGAATCGATGATGTAGTGCAGAACGAGATCAACGGGTTCAAGACCCCGGCGGATATTCGAAAGTGGACCGGACAGGTGCAGTTCTTGCTTGAAGACGAGCCGCTACGCTTGAAATTGGCGTCACAGGCGCGTGAGTACGCCCGCGGTTATTCTATTAAAAACTTTGCGGAGAATGTTGCCGACATCTATGCCCGTGTTCTGGCCGCTTATTATTACCGAAACAGTTAATTACATAGGTGTAATCGAGTAGAAACTGCAGTGTAATATTATTCGGGTATTAATATTAACAAACGAATGGGATCAGATTCTACGCTATGAATGAAAAGAGATTTTTTGGAAAACCGGCATCTAACGGAGTTGGAGAAGGAACAGCCTTTCATTTCCACAGGGGGGCGGACATAGAGCACACATATGAAGAAGAATCAGACTATGTAGAGCGGGATATCTACCGGTTAGAAAGTGCAATTGCAGCAGCGCAGAGTGAAAGCGAAGGTTACCTGAAAGGAGATAGCAGGCTCAGCAGTCAAGAAAGTGCAATACTGGAGGCACAAGCCTTAATCATTAGGGATAAGGGAATTATCGATAAAATATTTGCATATGTACAGTCAGGATATTCAGCCGAATTCTCTCTTAAAAAGGTAGTGGATGAGTATATGACACATCTCGACTCTCTGAATGATGACTATCTGAGGGAACGTAAGCAGGATGTGAAAAATGTCGGGCGGCGAATATTGCAGCATCTGATAAATACCGAGAACTACGATGGATGCTATTTTACACAGCCAACTATCGTTATTTCCGAAGAGATAACTCCCATTGAGTTGGAAAAACTCAACCAACCTAATCTTGCCGGAATAGTACTTGCTTCAAGCGGAATTACTTCACATGAAGCTGTACTTTCTCGATCCCTTGAAATTCCGATGATAGTTGGGGTTGAGGGGGCATGGGAAGCCATTGCCCATGGAGCTGAGCTTATTATCGATGGAGCTTCAGGGCTCGTTCTCGTCCATCCCACTCAGGACTCACGCACGCAGTATGTGCGAGTGAAGGAAAAGCAGAGCTGTACATTTCAAAAAATGCTGAAGCGAAAAAATGAAAAGGTTGTCTCCTTGGATGGGAAGCGCTTTCATGTCGGCGCAATTGCGGGCTCGTTTGTAGATACCAGGCTTGCCCATTCGTATGGTGCCGATCACATTGGCTTGTTGCGAACCGAATTCAGTCTTTCCACTGAAAGTGACTTTCCGGACGAGGAGGAACAGACAGATATGTACAGCAAAATTGTTGAGTCGATGGAGGGAAAACCGGTTACCATAAGAACCTTCGATGCAGGCGGCGATAAACAGACATTTTCCGGGACCCCTTCAAAAGAAGCCAATCCTTATCTTGGCCAAAGGGCTATCCGTCTGGCCCTCAAATTCGAATATGACTTTCGGGCTCAGCTCAGAGCTGTTCTGAGGAGCTCTGTGCATGGCCCCGTCAAGCTGCTTATCCCGCTGATTACGACGGTCAGTGAAATGAAGTCGGTGTTAAGGATACTAAATGAAGAAAAAGAAAAATTGAGCACCCAGGGTATAGCATACAATCCCGACCTGCCGGTAGGTATCATGCTCGAAGTTCCCGCGGCGGTTTTCATTCTTCCAAAGTTGTTAAGGTATATTGATTTCGTAACAATCGGGATGAACGATCTTACACAGTATATACTCGCAGCAGATCGTAATAATCCTCTGGTCTCCTCTCTGTATAGCCCCGTCGAGCCATCCGTATTGAGTGCGGTTCAACAAGCAGTACAGACCTGTCGCAGAGCACGTATCCCTGTGAGTATATGTGGAGAAGCGGTCAGTCATACAGAATATCTTCGGCTGTTATTGGCCATGGAACCTGATGAAGTAAATGTGTACCCACAGGCGGTGCCGATGATAAAAGAGTCGATACGTTACTCCTCCGTGGAGCAGGAGAAGATTCTCTTTGCCAGAGCGGTATCCTGTGAGAGTTCTACTGAAATCGAAACTTTGATTCGGGACGAAATTCCTTCGTATGCAGCCGAATATGGTCACTCATCCAACAGCCGGTAACCAACCCCGATTTCCGTGATGATATAGCGGGGTTGGGCCGGGTCGGGTTCGATTTTTCGTCTTAAATTGGCCATGAACACCCGCAGATACTGGGACTCTTCTACACTGGAAGGCCCCCATATTTCTTTCAAGATAAACTTGTGGGTAAGAACCTTGCCGGCATGTCTCACGAAAAGGGTCACGAGTTTGTATTCGGTGGGGGTGAGGTGGACCGGTTCTCCGGCAATCCTTACTCTTCTCTGCTCGATGTTTATGGTTAGTTCTCCTATCTTTACCTCCGACCCGTTGGGCTGAGAAGCCGCCGTACCGAGCATCGAGTGACGTAGAGCCACCCGGATGCGCGCCAGCAGTTCCCCGATGCTGAAGGGTTTGGTTAGATAGTCATCCGCACCTCTGTCCAGGGCCTCTATTTTCGTCCGCTCCTGTTCCCGGGCCGAGACTACTACAATGGGAACCCGGCTCCAGGACCGGATGTGGGTGATCACATCGATGCCGTCCATATCCGGGAGGCCGAGATCGAGCAGTAGCAGGTCGGGCATGTGCGAGGCGGTCATCGACACCGCTTCGCTGCCTTTCTCAACTACTAATAAGCGGTAGTCATGGTTTTTTAGCGAAGTGCGCAGAAAATTTCGGATCGGCGGATCGTCTTCGACAATCAGAATCAGCGGTTTAGTTTCCATAAGCCCCCGTGGAGGAAGATTCGGCCTGTAGAGTGAAACTGAACTCGGCGCCGCCGTACTGGGAACGGTTGAGTTCGATGTTTCCGCCGTGAATTTCTACGATTGATTTACAAATCGAAAGGCCGAGACCCAGACCGCGTCGCTGGTCGTGGTTGCTTTTGAGGGTAAAAAAGCGGTCGAAAATTTGCTCGCGGTATTCCTCCGGAATTCCCGGACCGTCATCACTTACCCTGAACTCGATCAGAGGGTCTGTAATTTTCTTCACGCTGATGAGTATTTGGCAGCCTGAAGGGGTGTAGCGCAGGGCATTATCGATCAGATTGACGAGCACCTGCTGAACAAGTCCCACGTCCGCCGGAATAAAGAGCGGCTGGTCGGGAAGATCCGTACTGATGGTATGGTCGGTGGCGCGGGATTTTATTTTGTTCAGGACCCCGGCGATGATATCGTCTGCTAATTCGCTTTCGGTATTCAGCACAAAATGCGACCCCTCGACTTTAGCCAGGCTTAACAGGTTTTCAATCAGTTGGGTTAGCCAGTCGGCATCCTGCTGAATATTTGTCAGAAGCTCAGACCGGCTTTCGTCGTTCAGCTGCTTCCAGTCGTAGAGCAAGGTGCTGCTCGAACCGCTGATAGAAGCCAAGGGCGAACGGAGGTCATGCGATATCGCCCGCAGCAAATTGCTTCGCAGCCGTTCCCGTTCTATCTCAATTCTCGACTGCTCCTGAGCTTCGGATAGATTTTCCCGGTCGATCGCCAG
>JAASTM010000284.1 GCA_021767325.1 Spirochaetales bacterium | reverse complement strand
GAGTCAGGGATGTAGGTAATTTTGAGGCCCGCTTCTGCTGCCGGGACGGGACGTACCGCTGGATTGAGTTGCGCTCGCAGGTGCAGGACTCCACTCTCTATGGTACCGCCAGGGATATTAGTGCGCGTAAGCAGGCCGAGCTGCAAGTGAGGGCGAGTGAAGAGAGCCTGCGGATAACTCTCGATTCGATCGGCGATGCGGTTATTTCCACCGATGTGCAGGGGCGGGTTACCAGAATGAACCCGGTGGCCGAAAGACTATGCGGGTGGTCCCCGGCTACCGCCCGCGGACGCAGCCTGGATGAGGTTTTTCATATAGTAAATGCGGACACCCGCCGCAGGGTACACAATCCGGTGGCCAAGGCGCTGAAGAGCGGCAAGATAGTCGGGCTGGCCAACCATACCATACTGATATCGCAGGACGGCCACGAATACCAGATAGCGGACAGCGCCGCCCCGATTAGAGATGATGACGGGGTTATCAATGGAGTGGTCCTGGTTTTTCGGGATGTAACCGAAGAATACGCGCAGCGGCAGGAGCTATTGAAGACCAAAGACGAGTTGAACGGGATGCTGCAGGTGCTTCCGGAGGGCTTTGTAAGGGTGGATGCCGCGGGGCGCATAACCTATGCCAATCGGGCGGCCGGGCGGATCCTGGGGGTGTACGAAAACTCAGTGACCGGACATTACTACCACGATCGCCAATTTCATCAGATCGATACCAGTGGGGACCCCTTACCCGGAGAAGAACTGCCGCTGGCGGTGACTCTGCGGGAGAAACGGGGGGTGCACGGGTTCGTGCATGGAATTGTGGCCCCGGACGGAGAGACCCGCTGGCTGTCGGTAAACACGGCGCCCCTGGCGGAGGGCGCAATAGCCTCTTTCCGGGATGTAACCGAACAAAGGCAGTATGCCAAACGGCTTGCAGATAGTGAAAAGAAGTACCGCGATTTGGCCGAAACCGTGAGTGCGATTTTATGGGAGTACGATATTCTCAGCGACCGCTGGACCTATGTAGCCCCGCAGGTGAAAGATATACTGGGCTACGAACCGGATGAATGGTTAGATGTTAAGTTCTGGGCTGATAGGATTCATCCGGAGGATCGAACCTGGGCTACCGAATACTGTGACGATTGTACACGGAAGGGAATGAATCATCAGTTTGAGTATCGTTTTCAGAAAAAGACCGGCGATTTTGTGTGGCTGCGGGATGATGTGAAAGTTGAAACCGCGCAGGGTAAGCCGGTCAAACTGCGCGGGTTTATGGTGGATATAAGTAACCGTAAGCAGATCGAGATAGACCTGCAACAGGCCTTAGAAGAGAAACACCTGCTGATGCAGGAGCTGAACCACCGCATCAAGAACAATCTGAGTATGGTGAGCTCCTTAATCGGTCTGAAAGATGCTGAAAGCGAGAATGATCTATCTGATATCATGCACCAGATCGATGCAGTTGGGATCATCCATGAAAAGCTGTATCAAAGCGAAAACATCCGCAGTATTGCGCTGCAGGGCTATTTGCAGGAACTGCTGCAGAGGGTGTTTGCCTCGTTTGCTTCGCGGCCGGTCGACCTGCAGATACAAACGGGGGGTATACAGGTGTCGACCAACTTGGCCGTGATTCTCGGCTTGATCGCAAACGAGATTGCCACCAACGCCATTAAATACGGCTTTCGGGATGGCGAGCAGGCGGTGTTTCGGGTGAAAATGGCGGCGGAAACTGCTGCGAGCCGGTATGTGCTGACCTTGTCCAACACTGGCCGCCCCTTTCCGGAGGACAAAGAGTTGACGAATCCCGGAACCCTGGGCCTGCAGCTGATCAGCACCCTGGTAGATCAGCTGGACGGCACTATTGAACTGCAGAGGAGTCCCTACCCGGTTTTTACCATCAAATTTCCGATGTGATGCGGAAGTGGCCGCGGCGGGACTACAGAACCTGCGAAAATACAATAATATACGCAGGTTGCTGGGGATTTGGCAGCAGGACAAGGGGCCTCCGGTGCGGTGGGGGCGCTGGGCCGGGCCGGAACCACGGCCCACATGTCTAAGGGATTGAAATTTTTTATATGAATTCCCTGCCCAAAAAAAAACGGTTCGAAGCTTGTGGGCTGCGAACCGGTGGTGGTGGGGCGGGGCGGACTAATTGTCCGGCTGGACGTATTTGTCGTAGAGGTCTTCGAAGAAGCGCTTGTGTTTGCTCTCCTCGCCGGCCAGCATCTGAAAGGTTTTTTGCAGGTCGGGGTTTTCGGTTTGTGCGATGAGCTCCTCGTAGAGGGCGTGGGAGCGGTCTTCGCGCTTCATGGCGATGATGAGGATGTCCTGGTAGCTCATGTCGCGGGCCGGCTGGGCTTCGACCAGGTAGGTGGAGGGCATGAAGTTCGGCACCGATTCGACGCGGATGACGTCGGGGCTTTTGGTTTTCAGGTTTTCGAGGATTTTGACGTGGCCCTCCTCCATGCCTTTGATTTCCGAGAGCAGCTCTTTCTGCGAAGCGAACTGGGCGATGTGCTCGAGTTCGGTGTAGAACTGCACGGCTTCCTTTTCGCGTTTGATAGCGAAGTCGATAATGTCGCTGTACTGGGTATCTGCCATTATTCCTGCTCCTTTTCTGCCGGGGTTTCGCGGAGATAGCGGTCGATGCCTTTGGCGGCCCGGTGGCCGTCGGCGATGGCGCTGATGGCGTCTTTGGTGCGGTTGGCAATGTCGCCGCCGGCGAAGATCTTCGGCTCGCCGGTTTCGCCGTGCAGGCCGACCTTGATTTTATACTTGATGATGCCGATTTTCCCGGCCATGTCTTCGGGTATGAAGTCGAGGCTGGTGCCCTGACCGATGGCCGGGACGATGGTGTCGAAGATGTCGGTGTGCATCTTGTCCTCCTGCAGGACCGGCTTGGGCCGGCGATCCGGGCCCTGGTCCACCATTTCAGCTTCGCCCCAGACGAATGCGGCTTGCTCGCCTTTGGCGGCCGGATTGTCTTCGACCCGGACCGGGATGGCCTGGGTGACAAACTTGACCCCTTCTTCTTTGGCTTCGATGAGCTCCTCTTCGTCGGCCGGCATGTCGACTTCGCGGCGGCGGTAGAGGATGGTGACATCGCAGCCCATGCGGCGGGCGGTGCGGGCGGCGTCCATGGCCACGTTTCCTCCGCCGATCACGGCTACGCTCTTGCGCAGGTCCGGGGTCTGGCCGGCGGTGACGTCCTCCAGGATGGAGATGCCGGAGATGACCCGCGGATGGTCCTCGCCTTCGACGCCCAGGGTGTAGGGGTCGGGCAGACCGGTGGAGAAGAAGACCGCGTCGTAGTCCCGGTAGAGTTGTTCGAAGCTTGGTGCGGGGCCTCCGTCTGAGCCGCGGCCCTGTTTGTCGGCCGGCCCGGCCACGCGGGTGTTGTATTTGATTTCCACGCCCAGCGACTGCACGAACTCGATGTCCTTGTCGAGCTGGTCGTAGGGCAGGCGGTACTCGGGGATGCCGTAGCGCAGCATGCCGCCGCCGTGGGGCAGGGCCTCGAAGACGGTTACCTTGTAGCCCAGCAGGCGCAGGTAGTAGGCCGCCGAGAGCCCGCCGGGGCCGGCGCCGATGATGGCGATTTTTTGGGGGCGCTCGGGTTCGGCCGATTGGGCGATGGCCCGGTAGTCGCTCTGGTCGGCCATGTCGGCGATGTAGCGCTTCAGCCAGCGGATGGCAATGGGGTCGCCGGTGTGGTTGATGGCGCAGACCTCCTCGCAGCGATGGGTACAGACACGGCCGCAGCTGGCGGGGAAGGGGTTGGTCTGGTACATCAGGGCCAGGCCGCCGTTGATGTCGTTCTCGCGGATGGCCCGGATGTAGCCGGGGATGTCCATGTGGGCCGGGCAGGTAGCCACACAGATGCCGCACTCTACGCAGCGGTCGGCCTCGCGTTTGGCCTCTTCGGCGGAGTAGCCCTGTACCATCTCGATGAAGGAGGTGAGGCGCTTTTCCGGAGTGAGCTCGGGCATCTCGACCCGTTCGGGATCGAGCAGCTGGTAGCCCTCGGCCCGTTGGTAGCCGAGTTCGTTCTTGTCCCAGGGTTTTTCATCGGCGCCGGGGACGAAGCGGAAGACCTCGGGGTCGGTGTCGACCCAGATGTATTCATTGCTCATTGTCAGCGAGCTGGTGGTGCAGATGTCCACGCAGAGGGCGCACCAGCAGCAGCGCCCGTAGTCGATTTGCGGGCGCAGGCCGCTGTCGGCTCCGGTGGTTTCGATGCCCTCCACCGGCACCAGGTCGATAGCGGCGTTCTGGCAGATGGTCTCGCAGGTGCCGCAGCCGATACAGGCCTCCATGTCATTTTTATGGAAACCGCGGTAGCGGGGTGCCCCGGGGCGGTCATTGATGGGGTCGATGACGGTGTAGGGCTTCTCGGCGGAACGGCGCCACACCGTCAACGGCGATAGTATATCCTTTAAACTCATGTGCTTACCTCTCAATCTCGGGG
>JAASTM010000283.1 GCA_021767325.1 Spirochaetales bacterium | reverse complement strand
ATACCCTGGCTGTCCCGTCCTATGTAGCCGAAGGCGGCGTAAAGAGCTTTGGCGACATTGCCGAGTACGGCGAGAAGTTCGACTACAAGATCTACGGAATCGAACCGGGCAATGACGGTAACCTGCTCATTCAGAAAATGATCGACACCAACGCCTTCGGTCTGGGAGACTTCGAGCTGGTTGCATCCAGCGAGGCCGGTATGCTGGCTCAGGTTCGTGCAATGCAGCCGAAAGAGGAGTGGATAGTATTCCTGGGCTGGGAACCCCACCCCATGAACACCGTGTTTGACCTGACCTATCTGAAAGGCGGCGACGACTACTTCGGTCCCGACTACGGAGCTGCTACTGTTCACACAATTACCCGTCCCGGCTACGCTGAAGAGAACCCGAACCTCGGCAAATTCTTCAAGAATCTCGAGTTCACCCTGGCAATGGAAAACAAAATAATGAAAGATATCGCCGACGGAATGGACGCCTGGGATGCCGCAGAAAAATGGCTCAAGGCAAATCCCTCTATCTTAGACACCTGGTTCGAAGGCATAAAGACCCCCGACGGTAGAGATGCCCTTCCGGTAGTGAAAGAGAATCTCGGAGTCAACTAAACTACGATAAAAACGGCCGCGTGGGCGCACATCAGCGCCCGCACGACCGCCAAGAGGAGACACAGAAGTGTTTCTATGAACCGCCGCCGGGCCTGCCAATTTATCAGTAGGCCATCGGGGCGGTTTTTTATTGTTCTAGTAAATGGACTGCAAAGCCGGCAATCTCATTCTTGAAGAATACAGCTTTTATCTTGCCTTCGGCTTTAATCGCGTTTTCGTGATCCAGTGAAAATCCTTTTCGCTCCAGAAACGCCGCTGCTCTGATGATGTTGGTTGTACCGATTGCAATATGCCCGTTGGCTCCGCGTCCGGAACCCTTCATCAGCTCGACTGCCCCGCCGACCATTATTGATTTATCACTTTCACTCACTTTACCCGGGAAAAAGCTCGTAAAGAGTTTGGCAGCCTCGGCTGCCGCAGAGGCATCACTGCTGTTGATTCCGATGTGCTTCAGGCTAAAGCCGAGCATCGCCCCAACAGTCTCGCGGGCTATCTTAGTAATTTCGTCAAAACGCTCCCCGGAAATAAAATCCGGCTTTACCATCCAGCTTCCTCCAATCGCCAGAACCTTGGGTGAGCTGAGATATTCATGCATGTTTTCTGTCTTGATTCCTCCGGTGGGAATAAACTTGACCTCATTGTATGGGGCCGCCATGGATTTTAGCAGAGACATTCCTCCGGATGCTTCGGCCGGAAAAAACTTCAACACATCCAGCCCCTTGTACAGCCCCTGTTCTATCTGGGTAGGAGAATTCACGCCCGGTGTAACCGGGATATTATTTTCAATACAGTAATCGACTACCGGCTCGTTAAAACCCGGTGAAACGATAAACTTGGCGCCGGCTTTTACCGCTTTATCGGCCTGATCGGGTGTCAGGACGGTACCAGCCCCCACCAGTAAATCCGGAAGCTCGCCGCTCAGTCGTTTGATCGACTCTTCGGCAGCTGATGTTCTAAAAGTGATCTCGGCCACCGGGAGATCACCTGCTAAAAGAGCCTCACCGAGCGGCAGTGCATGCGATGGAGTATCTATTTTTACCACCGGAACAATCCCTAACGAATAAATTTGTTCGAGAACTGGATGCATCGCTCCCCCCTTGTACAATTCTTTCCCTAATATATCAGTTTTTTAGTAATTCGTACACCTGGTTTTTATATTTTATCGGCATTTTGATTCTGTTTGAAATCGGACAGAGCACCCCTTATAATAGGGGTATGATTGAATCGTTAGCAGGATATACCCTTTTAGGAAACTCTGCTCTGGCCTTTGTCAGGGCAGTTTTGATTCTTGTGGCCGGTATCGTTGTTATTGCCCTTCTACGCAATACAATCGGGAGAAAACTGCGCCGTAAGAGTGAAAAGGCCGAACACTCCGGTCGCTGGTGGATTGCCCACATAAGCTTTAGACGGGTAATAGTACCACTGCTGTATATTGCAGCAGTGTGGATAGCACTACTCGGAATCAACCTCGGTACTGCCGGCACCCGCATTTTACGGGGAGTGGTGGCTGCGATAGGTGCCGTGGTAGCTGTGCGGGCGGTGCTGTTTATACTGGATGCCTCTCTGCGAAAATACGCCCAGAAAACCGGCCGGGAGGAGGATGAAAAGCGGGCTAAGCCACTGCTTTCGCTAATCTCCTTTCTTTTATGGATTATCGCCTTTATATTTCTACTGGACAATTTCGGCTTTAACATTTCGACCTTAGTTGCCGGGCTCGGCGTTTCCGGTATTGCCGTGGCGATTGCCGCCCAGGGGATTCTGGGCGATCTGTTCAACTATTTTGTAATATTTTTCGACCGCCCTTTTGAACTCGGAGATTTTATCATTTTCGACGATAAACTGGGCAGCATAGAGAAAATCGGAATTAAAACTACCCGTATCAGGGCCCTCTCAGGTGAACAACTGGTGGTGTCCAACTCAAACCTGGTAAACGCCAGAGTTCACAACTATAAGCGAATGGAACGCAGGAGAGTTGTATTCAGAATAGGGGTAACCTATCAAACCCCACTCGAAAAACTGAAGGCAATCCCTGACATGATCCGCGGCTTCATCGAGGCAATCGAAAACGCCCAATTCGACCGCTGCCATTTTCAGGGATACGGAGACTTCGCCCTCACTTTCGAAACTGTGTATTACGTAGGTTCGGCGGATTATGTGCAGTATATGGATATTCAGCAGGAAATAAATCTGAAAATATTTGAAGCGTTCGAGAACCAAGGCATCGAATTCGCTTATCCGACACAGACTATCCATTTAGAAACCCCGGGCAAAGAGTCAGAAACACCCCGAATCGGATTCCAGAATTCGAACGGCAGCGAATAAAAATGTATGAACCGCGTGAATCAGTCGCAGTAATTAATCCGGAAGAAATAGAGCGTATTATCGTTTTCGGAGACATCCATGGAGACCTACCGGCGCTGCGCACTGGCTTGGAACTGCGCGGCCCGAATGATCTGGTAATCTTTCTGGGCGACTACGCGGACCGCGGCCCATCCGGCATCGAGGTTATTGACGGGATCCGGGAGCTTCGTGCCCGGCTCCCCGATAAGGTAATAGCTCTCATGGGCAATCATGAGGATTACAGCGAATACGGCGAACCGACCTTTATGCCCTGCACACTGATAGACGAAGCCACCCGCAAGCATGGCAGCTGGGATCAGTACTTCCCGGTGTTCAAGAGCTTTATCGATCAGCTGTTTCTCGCAGCGATCATGCCCGGTTATGCACTGTTTGTCCACGGCGGGATTAATACGAGCATCTACTCCGAAGACGAACTTGCATTTCCGGGACCTGCTCTACGGCGCGAAATGCTGTGGAACGATCCATATCCAGAAGAGGGCGAGTACGCCAGCCTGCGCGGGGCCGGATCGATGTTCGGACCGGATGTCAGTGACAAGGTACTGCAGCGCCTGAATCTGCGGTACCTAATCCGTAGTCACGAACCCAGAAAAGCCATTCAGGGACCCTATTTTGAGCATGACGGACGGGTCATTACCACCAGCAGCACCAATGTATACGACGGACGGCCCTTTGTACTGATACTCGAGTTAGAAGACTTACCCGATTGCAATGGCGCATTTATTGATTCAACTGTCTTTCTAGATTAGTTTAGTGCAATATGCACAAAGCAGCTATTCAATCAGATGATATCGTGTTGGCGCCGATGGCGGAGATATCGCACGGCGCCTTCCGCCGCTTATGCCAAGAATTCGGCGGCTATAACTGGTACTTTACAGAAATGCTCTCGGCGCCCGGCTTGGTCAGTACTTCGCTGTACACACCGTGGTACTTCGACTTCGGACCGGTGCCCGAACGCACTTTCGTGCAACTGGCCGGAAGCGAACCGGAGATGTTTTACCTGGCAACTGAAAAGATACTGGATAGTGACTCGAACCGCGGCGGAGTGGCTGGCATAGATATCAATATGGGCTGCTCGGTGCACCACATACGCAAACGCGGTTGGGGAGTCGAATTGATGGATAAACCGGCTGCTGCTTTCGACATCGTAAAAACCCTCAAACCGCTGATGGGCGAGCGTTCACTATCGGTAAAACTACGCATTGGTAAAGAGGAGAATCCGGACAAGCTGCTTCGTTTTTGTGAATCACTGGTGAACGCCGGGATTGCCTTTATTACTCTCAACCCTAAAACCAGCCGCACTAACCGCAGTCGACCGGGAGACTGGCGCTATGTAAAAATGCTGCGGGAAAAACTGCCTGTTCCGGTTATCGGCAACGGGGAAATAGCCAGCCCTGATTCATTCGACTTCCGTCAGAGAACCGCCGGACCGGGCCCGGTCATGATCGGGCGGGCGGCCGTACAGAAACCCTGGCTGGCGGCGGAACTATCAGGCGCTTCTCCT
>JAASTM010000282.1 GCA_021767325.1 Spirochaetales bacterium | reverse complement strand
TCTTCGAACATTGCACGAGCTGCTTCCAACAATAGGCGTTTTCTTCTGCCTTCGCTTAGAGCGGAGATACCATAGAGAATTTCGGCCACTGTGACGGATGTTATGCCAAGAGTGTGTGGCTCGACGGAATCCATCCATTCCATTACCCGAATGCTCGGATCAGGCTTCATGAGTTCTGACAGAATATTGGTGTCGACGAGTGTCATTTACTCTATATCCGGTTTTCGTGGACTCTGTTCCCGATTGGGCTCAGACAAGCTGATGCCGCCGGCCTCTTTGAACCGCCTGTGTATGCGGCTCCCGATTCTGTTGCCTGGGTCGGTTTTCCGAACAGCGTTCTGAAGGATAAGTCGTACCTCTTCCTCCATCGAACGGTTGTGAGAGGCCGCTTGGATTCGCAGGCGCTGTTTCACCGAGTCATCGAGGTTGCGTATGGTGATGGTTGCCATGATACACTCCTTATGATTGCAGTGCAGTCATTGCTTACAAATTATGAGGTATCATTTATATTGTCAAGTTAATTTGCATGAAGTGATTACTTGACAATTTGTATATACCATACCATACTTATGGTATGGCTACTATGACAAAAAGAACCACCTTTGCATTGGACCCTAAGACGATAGAGCGAATCAAACACCTTGCAGCGCACTGGAAGGTCTCCCAAGCTGAAGCAGTGCGACGGGCCGTCGAGCTTACTGAACAGGACATTTTTCATAATAGAGAAAATATTCTTCTTCGCCTTAGAGATTACCACCGCGAGGGTGGTATCGCCCGAGAGAAAGCGGAGGATTATCTTGACGAAGTATACAAAGGCCGGGAGAGCTGGCGGGATTGAACTCCATCTTACTTGATACAAACTACCTTATTAAGGCTCTTATACCAAATTCAACTGAAGCGGCGCACATTAGTGCGTGGATTGAAAAGAAAATCGATCTCATCACCTCATCGATCTGCTGGTATGAGTTTCTCTGCGGACCAGTAGACACGAACGGAATTGAGGTAATGGAAATGATTCTGCAGGGAAGAATCATACCGTTTACCGGAGACCAGTCCCGGGAGGCGGCCAGACTGTTCAACAGAACCGGAAGAAAGCGGAGTCTCAGAGTAGACTCGATGATCGCAGCGGCGGCAATTCTCAGCAACGCAGCATTGGCGACGGATAATAACCGGGATTTTTCGCTTTTCGAGGAGCTGGGCCTGACGCTGGTGTAAGGCCTACGGCTACCCCACCAACTACTACAAAATCAATATCGTGTTCAGCAAATAATTTAAGAAGTTCTTTGTGGGTCATTGCGGTGCTTTCTCTTATAGGAATTGAGAATATATTGACGACCGTATTCCGGGTTCAGCTCGAGCATATTTCGGGATTCTTTTTCGAGGGAGTCCAATTTTTGTTCCGGGCTCTGCTGTTTCAATATGCTCTGTTGCAGCTCCCGGTCAAGGGAGTTTGTACTTTTTCTCATACGCTTATTGTACGCCGCTTCTTGCGGTAAGTCAAAGTGCGGGTGCAGAGTGAATTGAAAACAATCTGGTCGGGGGGTATACTCGACACAAGCTCGAAACAGGGAGGCGGATACAGTGCAGTTTACCAACGGTGTAATACAATTGTTAGATAAAAGCGGGGTGAAAAGGGCTGCTCGGATTGCCGGGAAAGCCTTTGGTGATTATCCGGTGCATGCAATGTTCGCCGATGATCCTGAGGGCAGACGGGTAGAGATAGCTTCAGCTGTGTTTCAGATGGAGATAGGCTATCATTGCCGGAGGAAGGGGGCGTACACCCTTGGCGGTGATTTTAAGGAAGTTGCCATTTTTCAGGATGCCCGCCGGGATCCGCCGAAAATTGTATGGTTGCCCTACCTCACCCTTCCGATTCTCAGAACCCTCAGAGTTGTTACGAAGGAAGAGCGCAAGGCAGCTGCCCGGTTTGGAAAAGAGATCAAGACCGCAAAAAAGGAGCTCGACCTGCCGGAGGGGTGCGTGGAACTGTTTTTGCTGGCGGTTGAGCCGGAGCATCAGGGCGAAGGCCGGGGCGGTAGAATTCTCAGAGCTGCCCTGCAGGAGCTGAAGGCGAAGGGCTGTGCCTGTATGCTACTGACCAATACCCTGAAGAGCACTGCCATCTACGGGAGATACGGGTTTCGGGTGATAAAGGAACTGCAACACGATTTCGAAGGGCTCTACAGCTACTTCATGCTGGTACAGCCCGAGCAGATGTAGAGGTGCGGAGCGGGAGTATGACTCAAACCCATAGCAGACAGGCGGTGCTGACTATCGATGACGGGCCGACGGATATCACCACACCGATGGTCGACTTTCTGCGGTCGAAAGAGATACCGGCGGTACTGTTTTTTCCGGGCGACAAGATGGAGCGGCGGCCGGAGGTGGTAAAATATGCTATCCGGGCCGGCATGGATATCGGGAACCACAGTTATTCACACCCCTATTTTTCCGAGCTCAGCTTTGATGAGTGTACGGAGCAGATCCTCAGAACCGAGGATATCCTGCACCGGATATACGCGTCCCTGGCATCCGAGGGCATAGAGCGGCGGCATAAACTGTTTCGCTTTCCCTACGGGGACAAGGGCGGGGAACACAAAACCCGGCTGCAGGAGTTCTTAGAGAAAAATGGTTTCGAAAACCTGGCGCTGCATATCGACCATCCGTGGTATGCCGCGGAGGGGCTGGACCGCGACCGGGATATCTACTGGACCTTCGATTACAAGGATTATAAGATCTACAGCCCGGAGTATGAGTTCGAGCTGGGCGATGTGTGGACGCGGATGGATGGAGTTCTGCAGCCGGGACACAGTAACGAGGTCCTCCTGTTTCATGACAATGAAGTGACTGCTGAGAAATATCCCCGCTACTATGAACAGCTCATACACAGAACCGAGGCTATGGGGGTTGAGTTTACACAAGCTTCATATCAGTAGGTTTTTACTTTTCACTTGATTTGCGGTACAATTGGGAATCATGGAATATAAGAAAGTACGACTCGATAAACTCAACTTTACCAGTATGCCGGTGCGGCTGAACCGCAGCGATGAGTACATGCGCCAGCTCAAGTCTTCTTTGGATGCCACTGAAGGGCCGATCGATCCGATTATCGTACGCGACCTCGGTGGTGCGGAGTATGTGGTGGTGGCCGGCGAGTCGCGGGTGCAGGCCCTGAGCGAACTGGGCTATCCGCCGGACTTCGAGGTACCCTGCCTGATAGGGGAGTTCGACGACAAGACGGCCATGGAGTACGGGCTGATAGAGAACTACGTGCGCAACCCGCTGACGCCCTACGAGGAGGCGCTGGTGATGCGGTCGCTGGTCAGCTATTACGGCCTGACCCAGCGGGAGATAGCTGCCAAGTTGGGTAAGAGCCCCCAGCACATCTCGCATGTGCTGTCGGTCTTTGAACTGATCGATGAGGTGACCGGGGCGCTGCACGAGGGACGCATTACCCTCGGGCATGCCCGTGAGCTGTATGCCCTGCGCGATTCCAAGCCAAACCAGCGGCTGATTCTGAAAGAGATTTTGCGGTGGGGGCTGAGCGTAAAGGCGACCCGTACCCGGATACAGCAGCTGATCGGCGCGGGGAAAGACTGGATTATCGAGCCGGGCGAGGTGTGGTTGTCTAAGCAGGCCAAGGTGAATGTGCATCCCGCCGGAGACAAGTACAAGGTGGACTTTACCTTCAGCAACGTAGAAGAGCTGGAACAGGTGGTGGAGTTTCTGCGCGGCCGGCTGAAGGACCAAAAGTAAAAAAGTTGCGTCGACGCAACTTAGGAAAAACTCTATATAGTGAATATTAAAGCGGCTCGAGGAGGTAGGATGAAGTATCATTTTTAAGTGCATGAAGACTCCGATGGTCTGTGGGCCGATTGTAGAGAATTAGAGGGGTGTCGGAGCCAAGGCGATACCTTCGAAGAGCTGAAAGAGAATCTTTATGAAGCTCTGAACCTCTATCTGGATGAACCAGCTGGCTCTAATATGCTGTTTTGTTATGTCTATCAAGAATAACATAGAAAAATTACTTGAAAAGTTTAAAAAATTGACTGAAAATAAACTATGAGTGTAGTTTCAGAGAAAAAATTAAACTATCTCTTGCAACACTGGAAAAAGGGTATTCCTCTTACAACCGCAGAATTGAAAAAGTGGGGCTATAGCCCGCAGTTACTCAGTAGATATAAACAATCCGGGTGGATTGAATCCGTAGGGCAGAGCGCGTATAAGCTGAAAGGGCAAGAGATTCAGTGGACCGGGGCACTGTATACGCTGCAGACATATCTCAAGAAGCCGCTGCATGTCGGCGGAATAACTGCTTTGGAATGGAACGGATTGACCCATTATATGAATCTAGGAAACCGTTCAATTTATCTGTACGGTATGGGGAAACAAGATTTGCCACAATGGTTTATAAAAATAACTGACCCCGTAGATGTAATAATTCAAGAAGCCCAACTACTTACTGGAGAAAC
>JAASTM010000281.1 GCA_021767325.1 Spirochaetales bacterium | reverse complement strand
GTTCTCGTTTTGTGCGGGCGGGGCGAAAGAGGGCCCTTATACGGCTTCCGGCTATGGAATAGAAGTTGGTCAGCACGGCGAAGCTGATGCCCCCGAGAATGATAAGCAGTGCCACGGTACCATTTACCAGGAAATTGGCGGAGAAACTCTCGAGGCTGTCCGAAAACAACGCGAATCCGGCATTGCAGAAGGCTGATACCGAGTGGAATGCCGACAGCAGGAGGGTTTCATGCCAGGGCCCCTCGGGCGAATGGAAGGCCGATGCGAGTAAGAGCGCACCGATTGCCTCGATACCGAAGGTCGAGTAAATGATGGTTTTGACCCGCCGGGAGAGCTGGTTCATGTTTTGTTCACTCAACATGTAGCTGAGCAATAGTTTGTCCTGATATGAGATCTTTTGGCGGACCGAGAACAGGGTGAAATAGGAGATTATCATGATACTCAGTCCGCCGATCTGGATAAGCCCCAATATGACCAGCTGCCCCCAGATAGTGAAGGCGGTTGCGGTATCCACTACAATCAGTCCGGTTACGCATACGGCGGATGTTGCTGTAAAAAGTGCGTCGATGAAACCCAGACCGCCAGGCGCGCTTGTAGTGGCCGGCAGCATGAGCAGCAAGGTTCCGCTGAAAATGACCATCAGGAAGCTGAACAGAATTGTTTGGGACGGTTGAGTCGCAATGCTCTCAAAGAACGACGAAAGCCGTTTGAGCCGGCTGAACACCTTGAGCAGAATGAAACTGTTTCGCACTATGATCACACCGCGGGAGATGTTTTCTATCCGGTTTTGCTCGACCAGTACGTAAGTTGCTTTAGTGTAGATAAAAAGCACTACGAAAACGGTGAAAAAGACAAGCGTGGGACTGTTTCGACGCAGGTATTCTCTGAGTGTGCTGGAAGCCCGGGCTTCTGATATAATTTCCGTCAGCAGCAGTGCCATGATCAGAAAGTCGAGGTACCAGGCTATGCGCGCATACAGCGTGCCTACAAAGGCAAACTCCATGATGAGTGAACCTATGCTCAACACGAGTGCGGTGATTACAAAGGCTGCATTAGTTCTCACAGAAATCTAGAATACAACAAAACGGAGGATAGTGTGAATATGCTTGAATGATGGCTTTGAAATGAGTATGGTAGTAGGAGGTCATGTACGCTTGAGAGGCGGATCTCGGTCTTTAGTGAGTACGGCGGCCTTTATAAAAAACTGGGAGGGAATCGTGGCACAGGCAGGCAAAAACCCGTTAAAACCGTTAGGGCGAAAGATATTTCTTGATCGATATGCGCTTAAGGATGGTCAGAAAGACAGTTTATCAGTGGGTGATACAGTTGTGGTAATGACCAACGCAGAGACCGGACAGAGAGAG
Source organism: Spirochaetales bacterium (assembly GCA_021767325.1). The sequence continues at coordinate 3,110 of JAASTM010000281.1, read as the reverse complement.
GTGGGAAAGATTGATGCCTTGAATAACGGTCAGGTGCAGGTAAAGCTGGAAGACGGAACCGAGTTCACCAAACAGCTGGAGCATATCGATAAACCGGTAGAAACCGATCCGTCGCATATGATTGCCCGGGTAGCCCGCGGGATTGCCGAAGAGGAGAGAGAGGAGGTTCGCGATGAGTGGCGACAGCGCTTCGAATGGCTCCTCGAAGACTGGAGATTCGTGCCCGGCGGACGAATCCTTACCGGTGCCGGAACCGAACAGAACCTCACCTATTACAACTGCTATGTGATCCCTTCACCCAAGGACAGCCGCGGGGGAATTATGCAGACCCTCACCCACATGACCGAAATCATGTCGCGTGGCGGAGGAGTCGGTATAAATCTCTCGAGTTTACGCCCCCATCACGCATATGTGAAAGGGGTGAATGGTCGATCCAGCGGGTCGGTCTCCTGGGGCGGATTGTACAGCTTTGTAACCGGCCTGATCGAGCAGGGAGGCAGCCGGCGGGGTGCCCTCATGCTGATTCTGAACGTCTGGCATCCCGATATACTGGAGTTCGTGAACAGTAAGCGCCTGGCCGGTCGCATTACCAATGCCAATATCAGCGTGGGTATTACCGACGACTTCATGGATGCGGTCAAAAACGATAAAGACTGGGAGCTGGTGTTTCCGGATGTAAACGATCCCGACTATGACGAGACCTGGGACGGTGACCTGGACGGCTGGCGCGAGAAGGGCAAGAATGTCATCAAGTATAAAACGGTCAAAGCCCGGGATATCTGGACCAACATCATCGAAAGCGCCTGGGCTAGTGCCGAACCGGGTATTTTCTTTGTCGACCGCTACAATGCCTTCAGCAACAGCTACTACTACGCGAAAATCAACTGCACCAATCCCTGCGGCGAACAGGGGCTGCCGCCCTGGGGGGTGTGTAATCTGGGGGCTATCAACCTCTCCCGTTTTGTGAAGAAGGGCAAGGTAGACTGGGATTCATTGGGAAAAACAGTGCGTTATGCAGTGCGCTTTTTAGACGACGTGATCGATAATACCCCGTATTTTTTCGACGAGAACGAGAAGCAGCAGACCTCCGAGCGGCGCATCGGCCTGGGTACCATGGGGCTTGCGGAGATGATGATCCGGCTGAAGATCCGCTACGGCGGCAAGGAATCGGAGAAGTTCCTGGACGAGCTTTTCAAGTTTATTGCCGAGCAGGCGTATCTGGCGAGCTCTGAGTACGCTGCCGAGAAGGGCAGTTTCGCCTATTTTGAGGCCGATAAGTATCTGCAGAGCGGCTTTATGCAGGGAATGTCGGCCGAGGTTCGCGATGCGGTCAAGCAGCAGGGCATTCGCAACGTGACGCTGCTTACCCAGGCACCTACCGGCACCACTGGCACCATGGTCGGGACCTCCACCGGTATCGAGCCCTACTACTTCTGGGAGTGGGAGCGCCACGGGCGAATGGGTAAGCACACCGAGCGGGTGGATGTCTACGATGAATGGCGGCAGGAGCATGAGAACGATCCGCTTCCCGACTATTTTGTCACGGCGATGGATCTGAGCCCCGAGGAACACGTGCGGGTGCAGGGGGCTATTCAGCGCTGGGTCGATTCGAGTATTTCCAAAACCAGTAATATGCCCAACCACTACACGGTCGAGCAGACCAAAGAGTTGTACGAGCTGATGTACGATCTCGGCTGTAAGGGCGGAACTATTTACCGCGACGGCTCGCGGGAAGAACAGGTTCTCAATCTGAAAAAAGAGGAAGAGAAACAGGAAGAGAAAGCCCCCGCGGCAGAACCCGAGAAAATCCGCTCGCGCGTGCGGCCGACGGTGCTGCACGGTATCACCTACCGCAAACACACGCCCATTGGTACTGCCTATATTACAGTTAACTCCGACGGGGCCCACAACAACGAACCTTTCGAGATTTTTATCAATGTGGCTAAGGTCGGGTCGGATGTGTCGGCTGATGCGGAGGGCCTGGGACGGCTGATCAGTCTGATTCTGCGCATGCCCAGTCCATTGTCTCCGGAGGAGCGGGCTGAGAACATCATCGCCCAGCTGCGCAGTATCGGCAGCGGGCGGCAGCGCGGATTCGGGAAGAACCGGGTCATGAGTCTTCCGGATGCCATTGCTCAGGCTATCGAGGAGCATATCGGCAAAGACCGCCAGGACGACTACGACTACCCGGTACTGCCGGACGAGGAGGAGGAGAACGAGAAAAAGCAGTTCTCACTCTCCTTCAATGAACCGACTGCGGATATTTGTCCGGTGTGCGGAAATGCGACCTTCATGTTTATCGAGGGCTGTAAGAAGTGTCATTCCTGCGGTCACAGCGAATGCTGAGTTCGAGTCTTAAGCCTCCTGCAGCTGTACCAGAAACCAGTTGTAGAGGGCGATCATACGGTTGGTGAATGAATCGCGCATCTTGTTGTGGAAGATTTTCAGGTCCATGACATCCACTGTATTGAGTCCGTAGAATACGATTCCCTGCTGCGAGGGTACAATCAGCATCTGCATTGACATGTTTTTCTTGCCGACTATGGGAAAAAACATATAAGTCATGGTGGTGAGATTGACTATGTTCATGCGGAAGCTGTTGTTCCCGCTCTGGTAATCGACCTTGGAAATGTTTTTTCCGAAGGTAAGGTCTTTCTGGTAAATGTAGATCGTCTCCTGCTCCGGGATCCGGTCTACCAGCGGATCGGCTATCCTCTCTTTCTCATCCGGATTGTTTATTGCCCACGCCTCGGCGAAGAGAGTGCGCATGCGCTCCCGGGAGGCTGAATAGTATTCGATACCCTGCAGGCTGCTGATGCTGCGCAGTATGTTGTACACCTCCAGCAGGAACTCCTCGCGGGGCAGGCCGGTAAGCGTACTGCTGATATCGTTCCAGGGAATCAGATACAGTGATTCCACCCCCACCACATAGTCGATCGCATAGGCTGCCTGAATCAGGTTGCCCGCCAGGTCTATTGCCGGCACATGCACTGCCCGGCTGTCATCGGTAAAAAAGCGGTTGAAGCCCGCCTCCCCTTCGTCGAGTTTCTGTTCGAACTGTGTGAGAGTGTCGCGGGTAAATAGCTCGTCCATTGAAGGCAGGGAGTCTG